>CAYWPS010000084.1:0-7885 GCA_964460165.1 uncultured Ruminococcus sp.
ATTTGAGTCTTTTTTGATTTTCGGACTTTTTCGGTTTTACCAAATGTGACAGCCCATTTTTTCTCCTTCTTTAGTCTGTCTTAAGCGCGGTGTGATAGAATTCTGCTGTAAAATGGGGAAGGGAGGTATCGGTATGGCATATCAGACGGTCTTTAAGCGTTACGAGCTGAAATATATGCTTACGCTTGAGCAAAAGCAGAAAATGCTCAGGGCGATGTCGCCGTATATGGAGCTTGACGGATACGGACGCACGACGATACGAAATATTTATCTGGATACCGACAATTACAGGCTTATCAGGCGTTCGATCGAGAAGCCCGCGTATAAGGAAAAACTGCGGATACGGAGCTATACGCAGGCGTCTTCCGACAGCACCGTGTTCGTGGAGCTGAAAAAGAAATACGATAAGGTCGTTTACAAGCGCAGACTTCCCTTGTGTGAGAACGACGCGATGGCGTGGGTATGCGGCGCGGCAGCCTGTCCCTCGGATACGCAGATATCCCGGGAGATAGATTATTTTATCGACTTTTACGGCGGACTGACGCCTGCTGTCTTTCTATCCTACGAGCGTGAGGCGTATTACGATAAAAGCGGCGGAGATTTCCGCGTGACCTTCGACGATAATATATTATGCCGACGGACGGACGTCAGTCTTTGCGGATCGGTATACGGCGAGGATATTCTTCCGCAGGGTAAGGTGCTGATGGAGCTAAAGTGCTCGGGAGGAATACCCTTGTGGATGGCAAGGACGCTCTCGCGCGAGCGCATCTACAAAACCTCGTTTTCCAAATACGGAACGGCGTACAGCACGCTGATATTTCCCGAGATCGATTTATCAAATTCAACAAAAATGTAAGGAGAAGATTACAAATGAATACTATATTTAAGGGGATTTTCGATACTGCGTTGACACAGATCATAAGCGTAGAGGACTTTCTTCTCTGCGTCGGCGTGTCACTGGCGCTTGGATTGATCATGGCGGCGGCGTACGCCTGGAGGAATCAGCACAGCGGCAGCTTTCTGATAACGCTCGCTGTCCTGCCTGCCGTCGTCTGCGTCGTGATCATGATGGTGAACGGAAATATCGGAGCGGGAGTTGCCGTTGCGGGCGCGTTCAGTCTCGTTCGGTTCCGCTCGGCTCCCGGGTCGGCAAAGGAGATAGTTACGATATTTCTTGCGATGGGCGCCGGACTCATTGCCGGCATGGGATATCTCGGATTCGCCGCGCTCTTTACGGTGATCATGTGCTCGGTATTTCTCTTATACAATTTTCTGGAAGACAGGATCTCGGTACGCGAGTCTGTCAACAAAACTGTAAAGATCACTATTCCCGAGGATCTTGACTATTCGGGAGCGTTTGACGATATTTTTGCCGAGTACACGAAGAAAAACGAGCTCGTTAAGGTCAAGACCGTCAATATGGGCAGCATGTTCCGCCTTACGTACAACGTTACGCTTAAGGACGCGGCAAAGGAAAAACAGATGATCGACCGCATACGCGAGCGTAACGGCAATCTTGAGATCATGGTCTCAAGGCAGGAGATACGTTCGGCAGAGCTTTAATACGGAGGAAAAAATATGAAGATAAGATTTACGGCTCTTTTGCTGTGCTTCGTTTTGCTCCTTACGGGATGCAATAACAGGGGCAAAAATAATAATGATCAGAGCGTTACGGGCAACGGCGGTTCCTCAGACCTCGGCGACGATAGCAAGACCTTTGGCGATTCGCTTGACGATCTCGGAGTCTACGACGGATATTTCGAGGACGAGTCCTCAGATATCGAGATCCTGTGCGTTTCGGGCACGGAGAACGCATACAGCCTTAACGGAACGACTCTCACCTTCACCGCGGTTGCGGAGGATTCGGTGTATTCCGTCTCGGGAACGTTCAAGGGAAGCATCGTCATTGATACGGGTGACGGTTACAAGTTCGATCTGGAGCTTCACGGATTTTCTCTCGTCTCCGATTCCGTAAACCCCATCATCGTAAAAAGCGGTGACGAGGTAGCGATTAAGGCGAAAAAGGAAACTAAAAATTACATTTACGACAAAAGAGCGGCAATTGACTCAACCGATGAAACGCTTTATTCGGGAGCGATCCATTCCGAGGTCGACCTTGAGATAGCAGGAAAGGGCGAGCTCACCGTGATCTCCGAGAATAATAACGGCATTCACTCAAAGGACGATCTTCAGGTAAAAAACCTTACCTTATTCGTGGCGTGCATCGACAATGCTCTCAAGGGAAATGACAGCGTGCAGATCACGGGCGCGAGTACGACCCTCATCGCCTCCGGCGGCGATTGCGTTAAGAGCACTAACAGCGATATATCCGAGAAAGGAAATCAGCGCGGAAGCATTACGGTGTCGGGCGGTACGCATAATCTTTACGCGGCATGCGACGGTATCGACGCGGCGTATAACGTCAGCGTTGACGACAGCTCCACCGTGCTGAACATCTATACCGACAAATACTCGAATTATTCGAACGAGGTCACATCCGTTTCCTCGTCGGAATACTATATCAGATTTTCGAGCAAGAGCTACAAGTATTCGGTCAAATTCACCAACTCGGAAACGGGCGCATCGGAATGGGTGAACGCGGAATATCACTCCTCGGTGAATGGCGGCAGGAGCACCTACTATTATTATTCCTTCCCAAAGCTTTCGGGATATGATAAGATGCAGTTCTTCGTCTATTCCTCGAGCATGGAGCAGCAGCAGGAGACCGACTACGCGGCGGCGTCGGATACGATGACCGTCAGCACCGCTTACGATACCATAGCTCTTACCAGCTCGGGCTATTCGTGGACGAATTATACCACCTCGATGCAGAACGGCTACGGCGGCGGTATGATGGACGGCGGCAACACGGACAAGGGAGATTATTCCACCAAGGGGATCAAAGCGGCAAACGAGATCGTTATCAACGACGGCACCGTCAGCATCAAGTCCTACGACGACGCCATTCACGCCAACAACGATACGGCTCTTGAAAACGGCGCGACGCCTCTCGGAAACGTTACGGTCAACGGCGGCACGGTAACCGTCTGGTCGAACGACGACGGACTGCACGCGGACGGCGAGCTTTCGATCACCTCGGGCACGGTCAGCGTAAGCAATTCTTACGAGGGCATAGAGGGAACGCGCATTACCGTTTCGGGCGGCTGCGTTTCGGTCTACTCCAAGGATGACGGAATGAACGGAACGGCTACGTCCGGCACCGCGATCACGATCAGCGGAGGCAGAGTCTACATCTACTGCACGGGCGACGGCATTGATTCCAACAGCCGTACCTCGTATAGCGGTATCGTGTTCTCGGGCGGCAATACGGTCGTCATCGCCAATTCAAGCGGCAACTCAGCCATTGACACGGAGCAGGGCTATTCATATACCGGCGGCTCCGTCGTGGCAATTATGCCCCGCGGCGGCATGACGAGCGAGGCTACCCACTGTCAGAGCTTCTCAAGCGTTGGCAAATCGACGCAGAGCTCGCTTTCCTCGGGCAGCTATCTCGTCGTCGGTATCGGAAGTCAGACGGCGACCATCAAAGCGCCTGCGTCGATGTCAGCGTACGTGATCGTGCTCGGCGACAAATCTCCGAGCGTTAAGACCGCGTCCTCGGTTTCCGTGACGCTTGACGAAAACGGCGTGGCATGGAACTGAATTCTGAGCTGAGTTTATAATATCCGCTTGATATAACGGATTCTTTATGATACAATAGACAGTATAAGGATTTGAAAGGAGGCGCGAATATGCGGATCTTAATTGCCGAGGATGATCCTAAGCTATTGAAAAGCCTTTTGCATATATTTGAGTTGAATCACTATGCGGTCGACGGAGTCGATAACGGAAACGACGCCTTCGATTTTGCGTCCTCGGATGAGTACGACGGTCTCGTGCTTGATATTATGATGCCCGGTATGGATGGCGTAACGCTTCTGAAAAAGCTCCGCGCGAGCGGCATCACCACCCCCGCACTGTTTCTGACCGCCAGGACCGAGACCTATCAGAAGATAGAGGGGCTTGACGCGGGAGCGGACGATTATCTTTCAAAGCCGTTTTCCACGGGAGAGCTTCTCGCCAGAGTACGCGCTATGCTGAGAAGAAAGGATAACTTCACCCCCGATATGCTCACCTTCGGCGCGCTGCTGCTTAACCGCTCCACCTACGAGCTCGTGTGCGGCAATAAAAGCCAAGCGCTCAGCGGTAAGGAATTTCAAGTGATGGAGATGCTGATGAGTCATCCTAATATGATAGTTACCGCGGAGCAGCTTATCACGCATATCTGGGGATGGGACACCAGCGTGGATACCAGCGTGGTATGGGTCCACGTTTCCAACATCCGTAAAAAAATAGACACGCTTGGCGCGCCCGTCGCTATTAAATTCGTGCGAAACGCCGGATATATGTTGGAGGCTAAGCAATGATCTATAAGCTGCAGCGTAAATTCATTCTTATATGCACCGCGTCTGTTCTTCTGGTCGTTACTTTGGTTTTCGGCGTTATCCTTATGCTTAACGTTTCGTCAATGAACAAAAATATGGACGTGCTCGCGGATTCCGTATCCGAGGGAGGCGGCAAATTCCCCGCTTCCTTCGGCGGCGGCTCAAAGCCCGGCGATATACCGCCAAAGGATGACAAGGGGTTTGATTTTATAACCCCGGAAACGCCGTTTTCCACGCGCCATTTCACAGTGCTTTTTGATAACGCGGGAGCCGTGTCTGAAATGCATACCGAGTCTATTTACTCCATCACGGAGCAGAAGGCTGTCGAATACGCCGAGAGGGCAATTGCGGACGGGGATGAGCGCGGCTGGATATCAAGCTATCGCTACAAGGTATTTTCAACCGAGCTCGGACGCGGCGTAGTGTTTATTGAGGGCAGTACCCAGCGCTCCGCCCTTATGCAATCTACGACCATCGCGGGCGTTGTCCTGCTTTCCTGCGCCGCGCTGGTGCTCGTTCTTATCTTCCTGCTTTCAAAAAAGGTGGTAAATCCGATCGCCGAAAGCTACGAAAAGCAAAAGCAGTTTATTACGGACGCGAACCACGAGCTGAAAACGCCCTTGACCCTGATCATGACGAACGTTGAGATCGCGGAGCTTGAGCTTGGCAAAAACGAATGGCTTGACGATATCCGCGCCGAGGGGCATCGGATGACGGAGCTTGTAAATCAGCTCGTCGCGCTCTCCCGTATGGACGAGGAGGGTCAATTCATGAACGTCACCGAGGTATCCTTCGGCGAGCTCGTTTCCGATACCGTTTCCGAGTTCGAGCCGCTTGCGAAGGGCAGGGGCAAGGCGCTTATATCCGACATTGACCGAAGCGTTGCGCTCGCGGGCGACGAGGAGCTTCTGCGCCGGCTCGTTGGGATACTCATGGATAACGCCGTGAAGTACTGTGACGTCGGCGGAGAGATAAGCGTGACTCTGAGACGCGGCAGACACGTGTCGCTGATGGTAGAAAACACCTATTCGTCAGTAAATGAAATTGAGCTCTGCCGCCTGTTTGACCGCTTCTACCGTGCCGATAAGGCGAGAAAATTCACCGGCGGATACGGCATAGGTCTATCTATGGCAAAGGCGATAGCGGAAAAGCACAACGGCGAGATCTCCGCTTATAAAAAGGATGAAGATCATATTGGATTTAAGGTCATATTGAAATAAGCGTATAATTACGCGACTGGGCTGTCACATTTGGTTTTTCCTCAATCTGCCTACCCCCTATCAAACTTTTGGGGCTGTCTCAATTTTTTTGCATTTGAGACAGCCCCCGTTTTCTTGGTACGCACAAAATAAAGCAAAAAACTCCAAAAAAGCACTTGACTTATTCCGCGATTAATTATATACTAAGTGCGTAAGCAAAATCCCTTATGAAAAGGAGCAAAATATGGAACTTGGCGTAATGGTTCACCTTATGGACGACAATATTGACGCGAGATTTAAGCAGGTCAAGGATCACGGCTTCAGGTGGTGTCAGCTTTGCTGCTGGAATCACGAGCTGTTCACCGAGGAGGTAGCAGAGAAGATCGACGCCGCAAGAGAGAAGTACGGTGTTGAGATATCGACCTTCTGGTGCGGATACTCGGGTCCTGTATATTGGAATTTCTACGAGGGACAAAACACCCTCGGCATCGTACCTCTCGAGTACAGAGAGATGAGAGTAAAGGATCTGAAGCACGGCTCGGATTATGCTAAGCGCCTTGGTGTTAAGCAGATCGCTACCCACATGGGCTATCTCTACGAGAATCCTATGTGTGATGACTATCAGCCTCTTATCGAGGCTATCCGTGACGTAGCAGAATACTGCAAGGCAAACGGACAGAAGCTCCTCTTTGAGACAGGTCAGGAGACCCCCGTGACTCTCCGCCGCGTTATCGAGGACGTCGGTACGGGCAATCTCGGCATCAACCTCGACCCCGCAAACCTTATCCTCTACGGCAAGGGCAATCCCGTTGATGCGCTCGACGTTTTCGGCGAGTACGTGTGTGATATTCACGCCAAGGACGGCAAGTATCCCACCAACGGACGCGATCTTGGCGAGGAGACCGTCGTTGGCGCGGGTAAGGTCAATTTCCCGAAATTCGTTGAGACCCTTAAGTCTATCGGCTACGACGGCACCCTCATCATCGAGCGCGAGATATGGGGCGAGCAGCAGATAAAGGATATCAACGCGACTAAAGTTTATCTTGAGGAGTTAATAGGATGAAGGTAGGACTTATAGGTATTGGAGGAATGGGCTTCGTCCATTTCAACTGTTATAAAAAGATGGAGGGTATTGAGATCGCCGTCGCCGATATCAGAGTGGATATGGCGAGGGAGAAGATCAAGGATGACTCCATCCCGGTTTACGCATCTTACGAGGAGATGATCGAGCGTGAGCGCCCCGATTTTGTTGATATCTGCACTCCCAGCTATATGCACGCGGATATGGCGGTGTATGCTCTCGAGCACGGTGTTCACACCCTCTGCGAGAAGCCTATGAGTATTAACTCCGCGGAGGCAAGACGTATGATAGACGCGAGCACCTCGAGCGGTAAGCTTCTTATGACCGCACACGTAGTGCGCTTTATGTCACCTTATGTTTACTTAAAGTCGGTTATTGACTCGGGTGAGCTTGGCAAGCCCGTACATGTAATTATGCACAGACTCTCAGAGGCGCCTAAGTGGTCCTGGGAGAATTGGATGCTCGACACAGAGAAGAGCGGCGGCGTTACCCTCGACCTCTCGGTGCACGATATCGACTTCACACAGTACGTTTTCGGTGAGCCGAAGTCGCTTGAGGCAAGCTACTATGACCTCAAGGATAACTCCAACCACGTCAGCACGACCTTCCTCTACGATGGCTTCTCGGTTGAGACCGTCGGCGGCTGGTACAACGCGTCGCTCCCCTTCAGAGCGGAGTATCTCGCGGTCTTTGAGCACGGATACGTTGAGTCAAAGGGCGGCAAGATCGTGAAGAACGGCGAGGAGGTCACCGTTACCGCGGGCGAGACCAGCGAGGACACCGGCATCAACCTCTCCGGAGCTGACGGCTACGCCGACGAGATCGCATACTTCATCGACTGCATCAAGTGTGGCAAGCAGCCCGTAAGAGTCACTCCCGAGTCGAGTCTCAGGAGCGTAGCGCTCGTTGAGGAAATTCTTGATAAGGCGAAAAGAGTGTAATAAAAAGAGCACCTTCGGGTGCTCTTTTTAAGTGCAAAATGCAAAATGCGGAATACGTAGGTAGGGGAGGGGGAAGGACGGCACAGCCGTCGTGATATGTCACTCCGTGACGTGATATATTCCTTTTTGTTGGATATGCGAACAAAAAGGAACGTGATATTTTACCTACGGCAAAGCGATATGCCGCGAACTGCGCGGCGTGAAGGTTCGGGAGGAGCA
>CAYWPS010000085.1:0-7834 GCA_964460165.1 uncultured Ruminococcus sp.
GAGCCATGGACTTCTCCTTAGAGCAGTAGAAGCCGGTGCACTCGAGAACAACGTCAACCTTGTTCTTCTTCCAGGGGCACTTAGCAGCGTCCTTCTCAGCGTAGATCTTGATGGTCTTGCCGTCAACGGTGATGGAGCCGGTCTCAACGACCTTGCCGTTCTCGTCAACTACGGGGTTGGTGAAGCTGACCTCGTGACCGTCATAACGACCCTGAGCGGTGTCGTACTTAAGAAGATGAGCGAGCATCTCGGGAGAGGTGAGGTCGTTGATCGCAACGATCTGATAGCCCTTAGCGCCGAACATCTGTCTGAAAGCAAGACGTCCAATACGGCCGAAGCCGTTAATCGCAACTTTTACATTCTTTGCCATTTTGAAAATTCCTCCAAAAATATAATTTTTATTTAATAAGCTACTTAAGTGAGAAAACTAATTTCTCGCCATCAATCATTTTAGCACAGATTTTAAGAGTTTGCAATAGGATTGGCAAATTTTTATCAACTTTATCAAGAATAATTAAAAAAATCGGCGTTTTTATCGCGTTTTTGGGTATTTTATCGCCATTTTCTTCCTTATAAATGTAATCGTAATAAACGTTTTTGTGCGCTCGCGCTTTTTATATGTCTAAAAACTTGACATACGGAAAAAAATAATGTATAATAATCGCGACTGAGCGGGGCGATCGCGCGATATGTTGCCGAAAGGTATTATCGTGAGGAAAGTCCGGGCATCACAGAGCAGGATAACGGATAACGTCCGCCCGGGGCGACCCGCGGGAAAGTGCAACAGAAATAAACCGCCGCGACTGTTTTGGAGCGCACAGGATCTGCGTTTTAAGGCGACAGACGTACGAGGGTGCGTGGAGACGGGAAAGCGCTGACAAAATTCTCACCATTGAAAGAATTTGGTCTGTGCTCTCCAAAGCAGTCGCGGTAAGGATGGAAAGGCGAGGTAAGAGCTCACCCGTTTCTATGGTAACATAGATCCGCTGTAAACCCTATCCGATGCAACACCTTGATCCTCGGGTTCTCCCGACGGGCTGCTCGCCCGCTTCATGGTGGCAGAGCCGAAAGGCTTGAACTTGTCAGTAATGGTAAGTGAAGATAGATGATCGCTGCGCCGCAAGGCGTACAGAACCCGGCTTACAAGCTCAGTCACTTTTTTTAAACGACCGACGTTGCTATCGCAGCCTGTGCTTGCGATAGCCGTTTTTTCGTTAACAATAGTTGTCATATATAGGTGATTTGAGTTAATTTAACGAAAAGATGCGATTCCGCGTCATCACGCGTGCCTTATCTTAAATCTTTCTTAACGCGCTCATTTTTCCAACAGCAAGCGCATATATTTTATCGCGTGGCAAATATGCCCTGCCGTGTGGAAAATCGTGAAAAAAGCGTCTTTGGTGATGTTTTTGTAAATTTTGACTCACTGCACTTGCAATTTGCGCGAAAATATTTATAATTATATAGTGGAGAGGCTTGTACGCTCCGCTATCGGAGCGCGTTATGAAAAGGCTTTTACATAATTTTCTTGAGGACAGAGCAAAGAAATTCGGGCGGCGTATCAGAGTCGGTCTTATCGGACTTGGCTCAACCAACCGCGCGGCGTTAAGGCTGCTCGGCGGAATGGATGCCGTCGGGGAAATAACGCTCAGAAGCAGAGATAAAGTAAAGGATCCGCCAAGCGGGGCGCGCCTTATTGCCGGCGAGCCGTTCCGTGATATATACGAGGATATTCTCATCCCCTCCCCATCGGTAAGGAGAGAGGATCTGAGTCTGCCCGTCGGTACGGAAATGATCACCGATTACCGCCTGCTCTTCGAGGAAAGACCGAAGGATCTCTTTCTCGTCAGCGGCTCTGACGGCAAGAGCACCACCACGGCGATAGCCTCGCTTCTGCTTTCCCCGAGATTTCCGCAGCTTTTCACCGGCGGCAACATAGGCGTTCCTCTCTTTGACGCGAGCCTTGACTCGGACGCCTTTTTACTCGAAATGTCGAGCTTTACACTAAGATACGACAAGCCGAGCGGCTTCGGGCGAGCAGTGCTTACGAACGTCACGCCCAATCACCTGGACTGGCATGCGAGCCTCGGTGAGTACGAGGAATGTAAGCTCGGTATGATAAGAGGCGCAGACGAGCCGATACTGAATCTTTCCGACGGTGTCTCAATGAGAGCGGCTGAGGATATACGCGCCTTTGCGCTGGTATCCGACGCTCTTTCGCACAAGGATATAATAAAGCGATACTCGGCGGAGCATACCGTTACCGTCCGTGACGGCGCGGTAAGGCTTGACGGCGAGGCGATAGTACCGATAAGCGAGGTAAGACGGAACGAGAGGCACAATCTGCAAAATCTCGCATCCGCCGTCGCTCTCTCGATAGGGTACGCCGAAAAGGAGCTCGTCGCAGAGGCTGCAAGAGGATTTGAAGGTCTCGGCGAAAGGTGCGAGCGATTCTTCAAGGACGGAATAGGCTACGTCAGCTCATCGATAGACACCACGCCCGAGAGAACGCGCACGACGCTCGAGGGACTCGGCATACCGGTAAATATAATTCTCGGCGGACGAGGCAAGAGACTGCCGCTTGAGCCGTTAAGAGAGCCCCTGATCAAATACGCGAGAAGGATAGCGATCTACGGCGAGGCTTCCCGGGAGATGCTCGAATTCATAGACTCGGATACGGAGCTCAGAAGGATCCCTCATCGCTCGTTCTTTACGCTGAAGGATGCCGTAGACTACGCGCGTGAGGATACGAGACCCGGAGATACGGTGCTTCTCTCCCCCGCCGCGACGAGCTACGGCGAGTTCTCAAATTACCTCGAAAGAGGCAGCTTCTTCAAGGACTGCGTAACGAAAAATACACAAAAAATATAAAAAAACAAAGAAAAATGCACGTGACGTGCAAAAGAAATGGAGAATTCAATGAAAAGGACACTTGCGGCGCTGCTGGCGCTGATCATGATCATTTCAACGCTTTGTCTTACCTCCTGCGGCAAGGATGACGACGTCCCCGAGGGAATGCAGCTGGTAAGAGGCGGCGAGGACGTAGGCTATTATTTCTACGGTCCCGAGGAGTGGGTAGTGGCAAATCTCGGTAATATAAGCTGCACCTACGTCTCCTCCATCAACCTCTCGTCAATAAGCTTCACCGAAACGCAAATGCCCGAGGGCACGGTCACGGAGTACTTCGAGAGCGAGAAAGAGAAGTTCCCTTATGAAATAACCGTGAGCGTAAACGGCGAGGGCTGCGCCTTTGGCAACGCGGATAAGATAGCCGCGAAATACGTCTACTCCTACACGTACAAGGATATCAGCTACACCTGCATGCAGATATTCGTCGAGCACTCCGACAGATTCTTCATCTTCACCTATACCGCCAACAATACCCTCTCCACCGACGGAGAAACCGCTTACGACCGCTATCTTGAGAAGGTGACGGCTGTGATCGACGCCTTCAGGTTCACGGACAGAACAGGCGATAGCTCGCAAGAGGCGGAATACGAGCGTGACTCTGACGGCTACTCTCTCGTATCGGATAAGACTCTCTCCGGCTTCAGAATGTACGTGCCCGACGGCTACAAGGTGGACTACTCCTCCGCTATGGTAAGCGTCAGCAAAGAGGACGGAACGAATATAACCATGTGCGAGGCTACCTACAACGCAGTCGATACCGACGACTATTGGAACGCGAGAAAAACCTCGCTTGAGGCTATCGCGGACAAAGCTACGGATGAAAACGGCGAGACCGTATCTACCCTCAAGGAAATAGTTTCCAAGGAAAAGACCGAAGCGGCAAACGCCAAGGTAGCGGTATATTACGAATATACCTACTCGCTGGAGGGCGTGGAGTACCACGTATACCAGGTGCTGATGCGTAAGGGCATCCTCAATAACACCATATACGTATTCACCTATACAGCGACCGGCGAAGCCTATGAAAGCAATTTTGAGGAAATGAAAACGATACTTGGAAAAATAGAGCTGTAATATGAAAAAACAGATTTATCTCGATAACGCGGCGACGACGAGGATACGTCCCGAGGCTATGGCGGAATACGTCAGAGTCTCGGAGAATTTGTGGGGCAATCCGTCGTCGCTCCATTCACTCGGAAGCGATGCTGAGCGCATTTTAACCGCCTCAAAGCAAACTATACTTCACACTTTGGGCGCTAAAGACTCGGAGATCGTTTTCACCGCGTCCGGAACCGAGGCTAACAATTTGGCTATATTTGGACGTGCGCTCTCCAAAGAAAGATACAAAAAGGGCGCAAAGATAATCACTACTCTCGGCGAGCACGCATCGGTCAGCTCTCCCATAGAGGAGCTGGGAAGGCTCGGCTTCAGGGTCGCTGATCTCTCTACCAAAAACGGCAAAATAGATATGGACGAGCTCCTGCGGGAGCTGACGCCCGACGTAATACTGGTCAGTGTAATGATGGTGAATAACGAGACCGGCGCGGTGTACGATATTCCCGCGGTAGCGCGCGCAATGAGAGCAAGATGCCCCGAGGCGATACTGCACGCGGACGCCACTCAGGGCTACATGAAGATACCCTTCACAAAGGCGGGCATAGGCGCCGATCTCATCACGCTGTCCTCTCACAAGATAGAGGGTCCCAAGGGTGTCGGCGCGCTGGTGATCGGCAAGGACGTTCTCAAAAAGCGCGGTCTCGTCCCCGTCGTATACGGCGGCGGTCAGGAGCTCGGGCTCCGCTCCGGAACGGAAAACGTGCCGGGCGCCGCGGCATTCGCGGAGGCGGCAAGGCTCGCCCACGCGGAGCTCTCCGACCGTATCAAAAGGATGAACGCCCTGCGTGAAAGACTGGTCGATAGGCTGCAAACAGACGAAAGGCTCAAGGAGATCAGCCTCACTCTTCCCGAAAATCACGCGCCCCATATACTCAACCTCACGCTCCCCTCGATAAAAAGCGAAACTATGCTGCACTATCTCTCCTCCGAGGGAATCTACGTATCCTCCGGCTCTGCCTGCTCCTCCAACGGTGCGCATCTGTCCTCCGCTCTGACGGCTTACGGAAGAACGAGCGAGGACGCGGACTCGTCGGTGAGAGTATCCTTCTCGGCAAGTAACGACGAATCGGACGTTGACGCGCTGATCGAGGCTCTGGCATCCGGACTCCTCAAGCTCGCGAGAATAAAGAGGTGACGTATGGCTAACGTGACGATAATTTCGGTCGGCTCGCTTAAGGAAGGATATCTGCGCGAGGCGGTCGCAGAGTATAAAAAAAGACTCTCGCAGTACGCAAGAGTCGATGAAGTAGAGATAAAGGAAGAACGAATAAACGACGAGAGCAACCGCGCTGAAATAGCGTCGGCGCTGGCAAAGGAAGCGGATAAGATAATTTCCGCCATACCGAAGGACTCGCTCAAGATAGCGCTCTGCGTCGAGGGTAAGCAGTACTCCTCCGAGGAGCTGGCAAGGCTCGTCGGCGAGGGGAACGACAAAGGCGGAAAAATAGCCTTCATCATCGGCTCGTCCTACGGACTTGACGAGAGGGTTAAAAGAGAGTGTGACGTGAGGCTCTCCTTTTCCAAAATGACCTTCCCGCACCAGCTGATGAAGGTGATGCTTTTCGAGGCGGTCTACCGCTCGTTTACTATTCTTCACGGCAAGAGATATCACAAATAAAAACCAAATAGGGGCTGTTTCAAATGCAAAAAAATGAGACAGCCCCTTTTGCTATATATGACAACATAAGTTGACGTTTTGAAGCGTAAAACTCAGATAAGCTCATCCGGGAACTTCCGGGACATCGACGCGTTAGAGTACCTTCTATCCCCCGTGACCTCCGCGACTACCGATATAAAGTCGGGGAACAAAACCGTCTCGTCACGAGAGGAAAGCTCGGTCTCGAGTATGCAGGTGCTGCGCCATTCGGGATAAATATCTATCTCAAAAACACAGCCTCGGCAGATGAAGGTGTGCCTCGTTTTCCTTAGCGTCACCGTCCCCGCGCGGCGCTTTTTCAATAGCTCGGCGTACTCCCCCTCATCTATCTCCCTCTCGTCCTCAAACGAGGAGAGCCTGTCGATGCGTACCTTCTTGGTCTCCGTGTAGCTCACTCCGTCCCCGTATTCCCTCCTGCGCACTCTGTGAGTGACGTGAGGCTCCGAGTCAAGATAGGTCTGGTATATATCGCTCACCGTGTATCCGGGCTGCTCCGAGATGCGCGAGAGCTCGGGCATGCGTATCACGTATTTTCTTTCGATCTCGACGGGTGTGTTATTATTCATACCTCCGCCCTCCTTTCTTACACTTAAAATTTTACCATTTTACTCCGTGAATGTCAAGAAAAAGCAGATTTTTTCGCAAAGCTTACTTTTTTTGCGTCATTTCCTTGACTTACGCGTTTTTTTATGCTACAATAACCTTGTTAAATATAACCGCCGTTGGAGGTACGTATGGAAGAAAAAATGCTCGACTATACCGGTGAGGAAGTAAAAGAAATACAGGTCGACCAGGAGTTCGCCGCCGAACAGGCTAAAAAAAAGCGCACCAAGGAGATCTGGGATAAGATCACGACCGGGCTCTTTATTCTGCTTTTGGCATCGCCCGTTGCTATCCTTGCCTATATTTTCCTTTGGTTCATCATGGGCGCTTGATCGGCAGGACCGAAAAGAGCCTACCGACCGATCAGATACCATTTAAAGATTTAGATCTGTTTAAGGACTGTCGCATTCAGGCGCAGCCGAAAAAAAACAAAATGAGCGAGGTGGATTTTTTCTTCCTCGCTCATTTTGTTTTTCTATTCCGCAGCGATCGAACATACATCATTGCCAATATTTACCGCCTTATTTAATGAGACTTTCACATACTTTATGAACAAATTGTAAATAAGATTCGTTTTTTTATTTTTTTCGGACTTTTTTTGAAGAAAGTATGGAAATTTAATTTATTTTGTGATATACTTACGGAGATACGTGCGTGTGCGCGTTCCTTTGTTGCGCCTTTTTTCTGAAAAAGGTATTTTTTTAAGAGGCTGCGGCAGAGAATTACATAGTTTTTTATAAAAATTTATAATTGGAGGAAAACCAAAAATGGCAAACAAGTACTGTTATCTCTTCTCCGAGGGTAACGCATCCATGCGTGAGATCCTTGGCGGTAAGGGAGCTAACCTCGCAGAGATGACCAACATCGGTCTTCCTGTTCCCCAGGGCTTCACTATCTCTACCGAAGCCTGCACCCAGTACTATGAGGACGGCCGTCAGATCAACGATCAGATCATGGCTGAAATCATGGAATACATTACTAAGATGGAAGAAGTAACCGGCAAGAAGTTCGGCGACCTTGAAAATCCCCTTCTCGTTTCCGTCCGTTCCGGCGCTCGCGCATCGATGCCCGGTATGATGGACACTATCCTCAACCTCGGTCTCAACGAGCAGGTCGTTGAGGTTATGGCGGCTAAGTCCGGCAACGCAAGATGGGCTTACGACTGTTACAGAAGATTCATTCAGATGTACTCCGACGTCGTTATGGAGGTCGGCAAGAAGTACTTTGAGGAGCTCATCGACAAGATGAAGGAGGAAAAGGGTGTTAAGCTCGACGTCGAGCTCACCGCTGACGATCTCAAGGAGCTTGCTGATCAGTTCAAGGCTGAGTACAAGTCTAAGATCGGCGCTGACTTCCCCACCGATCCCAAGGAGCAGCTTATCGGCGCAGTCAAGGCTGTATTCCGTTCTTGGGACAACCCCCGCGCAAACGTTTACAGACGTGATAACGACATTCCCTACTCCTGGGGTACTGCTGTAAACGTACAGGCAATGGCGTTCGGTAACATGGGTGACGACTGCGGCACCGGCGTTGCATTCACCCGCGACC
>CAYWPS010000086.1:0-7760 GCA_964460165.1 uncultured Ruminococcus sp.
CCTATCCCCTGCGCAAAAGAGGCTGGCTCAAGTTTTTCGAACTTGTGCCAGCCTCTTTGTTTTGTGCGTTTGGTAGGATGTAGCTCTTTTTGTCAATGTAAGACCTTTTGTGTAGTCAAGACTTTCGGGGGAACTGGTGTTTAACTCGGGTCGCTCGCGATGGATGAAAAAACCTTCCCCTTTGGGGAAGGGGGACCGCTTGCGGTGGATGAAAAAACCTTCCCCAAAGGGGAAGGTTTTGGTTGTTTGTGTGGCTTTATTCTGTGATTTTCACGGGCACACCGTTGACCTCTACACCCTCCGTGGCATCGATCAGAACGTATTTTTTGCCGCCTATGACCTGCGTTGATACGAGGTCCTCCTTGCCTCGCTTGACGGATATTTTTATATCGGGGAGCTGGAGCTCGAGTCTTGAGGTATTCACGACGTTTTTCGGGCGGAGCTCCGCGTTCTTGCCGTAGCTCTCGTCGAGCTTATCTCCGAGCTTATCGAGCGTTTCTTCATCGATTCCGCACTTCTCGAGCATACCCTTTACGGTTGCCTTTGTGAGTATCAGAGGCTCTGGGATCTTCAGCTCCTTGTGCTCCTCGACCATCTCACCTATCTGCTGATTTACGGAGCGCACCACCTCAAAGGAGCATTCCTCACCGAGCGCTTCCTTGAGGCAGTAGTTGAAGGTGGACTTCTGTACCTTCGGAGGCATAGGTGCTTCTTTGCCGAATATTCTCGCGACAAAATCGTCGTTGGATACCGAAATATCCTTGTTATACATGAGGGCGTGGTAAATATTAGCCGCTCTGTCGTCAAACGCGGGGAACATAAAGCCGAGGACAGGACGGGTGAGAATAGCGCTTGCCGTCACTGAGTGGAATAGCCTGTCCGACTCGCGGAAGAAGAGCCCGGAGTCGTTGTCCTTGAGAGGACAGATCGAGCACACCACGTAGGAGAAGGTGGTGGATGATCCCGATTCCTCGTCATTTTCCTTGGTATATACGTCGTAGATATCGTTTGCGAGCAGGACGACGTAGTTTGAGCTTATATGTACGCTCTCTGCCACTTTTTCAAAGAAGGCGGAGAGCGCCGCCTCGTCCTTGAGGTGCGAGTCGCGCAGTGCCATCAGGAGCTTGTGCTCCTCACCCTCGAGCACATCACGGGTGGAGAACTCAAAATCTATAAGATTAGTGCCCAGCGAGCCCGATAGCGTCTTCTTCATCACTGAGAGCAGCTCCTCACTCTCGTCGTTTTCCGAGAGCAGTATCGACTGCGAGAAGCGGGATATTATCTGCCCCTCGGAGTTTACAAAGCACCCCACGATATTCGGTATATTGCTTCTGTCGGGTCTGAAGCGTCTTTTTATTTCTCTGAGTTCCTTTTCGTTCATTGTCCTTCTCCGTTTCAGTTATGCTGCGCTTACGTCGCGGTTACGCGATATACGGCTTTTGCCAACCGATGCGCCTTTCGTATTATTATATCACCTTTCGTCCCTTCTTTCAAGACGGATTCGGATTTTTGTCACAAAAGGATTCGGATTTTTGTCACAAAAAACGCCTTGACACGCTGTGTATATATATGATAAAATAATATCGTTAATAAAACCAAAGGAGCAAAAAATGGCACATGATCTTAAGTTGACAAACAGCGGTCTTAACAAGATCCGCGATATCAACCCCCGTCTTATGTCCTACAACGTAGAGATGACGGAGGTTACGGGCGGCACGTTCTGGAAGGCTTATACCGAAGGACAGATAGCGGGCACAGAGGAGTTCCCGAAGCTCGACGGCTTTACCAACCACACCGCTATGGCAGGTCTTATGCAGTACTATCCTCCGATCGACACCACCAATGAGAAGCTGATCTCTCTTGCCAGAGCCTTTGGCTCTGTATGGGTGCGCGTATCGGGCACTTGGGCAACCAAGACCTATTACGACTTCGACGGCACCGCGGGCGGCAAGGCTCCCGAGGGCTATCAGAGCGTCCTTACCCGTGAGCAGTGGTCTAACATTCTCGGCTTTGTAAAGGCAATTGACGCGAAGCTTCTCGTTTCCGCCAGCAACTGCGCGGGCGACCACAAGGGGGGCGGTCCTCTTGACCTCACCCAGATCAAGAAGCTCTTTGCCCTGACCGACGAGCTCGGCGGCAGGATCGACGCCTTCGAGTTTATGAACGAGCCTAATATGCTCCAGATGTCCGGCGCTCCCGTAGGCTACGATTTTCCCGACTACGTGCGCGATCAGGACATAGCTAACGGATGGGTACGCGAGAACTATCCCGACTGTCTTATCGTCGGTCCTTGCAACACGGGTATGACAGATGAGGACGATGGCGGCGATGCCGGCGGATCTATGGGAGCGGGTATGGGCAATATGATGAAGCTCGGTACGGTTCACGACCTTATGCGCGGCGCGGAGGTTCCCATGGACGTCTATTCCTATCACTATTACAACGGTATTTCCGAGAGACTTGCATCCGTGATGCCCTCGGGTCACTGGCCCGCGGAGGCGGCGCACACCGACGCTTACCTTGCTGTTGCTCCCGGTATCTGCCGCAACAACCTCAAGCCGAGAGATAAATACGTTCCCGGAGGTGAGATGTGGGTCACCGAGTCGGGTGACGCGGGCGGAGGAGGAGATACCTGGGCTTCCACTTATCTTGACGTGCTCCGTACGCTCAACGAGCTCGGCAGCTTCTGCACGCTCACAAACGGCGTTATTTTCCATAACACTCTCGCATCCAGCGACTACGGCTTCCTTCAGCACGGCAGCTTTGACCCCAGACCCAACTACTTCGCCGCTCTGCTCTGGACGAGAATTATGGGCAACGAGGCGTACGCCTGCGAGAATCCGGGCGTGGAGGGCGCGCACGTGTATTGCCACTCCAGAAAAGACGGCAAGGACGGCTACGCATACCTTATCGTTAACAACTCGCTTACCGACGTTACCACCCTTGAGCTTCCCGGTGAGGCAGAGCTCTACGAGCTTTCCGGCAACGGCAATATGAGGAGCAAGGTAATGTACCTTAACGGCGAGCCCCTCACGCTCGGTGAGAACAATGAGCTTCCGAGCCTCGAAGCTAAGAAGGTATCGGGCAGGGCAGCTATCGCTCCCGGCTCCTGCGCGTTCGTCGTTGTATGACCCAAGCACTTTTACAGCTTCCGCATAGCGTTAACGGGTAAATACGAGTTGAAAGGAACATACTATGATCAAAAAAACAGTTGCGTTGATGCTTTTAACGGTACTCTTATGTCAGTTATTTTTGACGTCCTGTCAGCTGCTCGACTTTATCGGCGCGGATAAGACTGAGGATAAAACCGAGGAGGAGCCCGAGGATAAAACCGAGGAGGAGCCCGAGGCTGATAACAGCTTGGCTTTAGTGGACGTACCCGACAGATTTAAGGTCGCGTATACGATAGACCGCGAAAAGCTGGAGGCTGCGGCTGCCGCCGCTACGGAAAAGCTCCTGGCGCTCGCGGAGGAGGGCGGCATCAGCTTCCCGAAAACCTGCTCCGAGGACTATCAGTACGTCTGGGGCGAAAACAACAACTGGACTGCGGGAATGTATATGGGCTCGTACCTTATGGCTTATCAGATCACGGGTGACGAGCGGTTTGCCGATATTGCCAACGATATGATAGACAGCTTCGTTTACCGTGTGGATAACCGCGTCGGTATGGACGATCACGACGTCGGCTTTGCCTTCGTGCCGTCCTGCGTCGGCGCGTACAAGATACTCGGCTCGGAGAAGGCGAAGGCTGCCGCGGTCAAGGCGGTCGCTGATTACTACAGCACGGGATACAGCAAGGAGGGCGAGTTTATTATCCGCGCTCACAATTGGAGCGGCATCGAGGGCTTCCGCACGATGATAGACTCGCAGATGAACGCCTCGCTGTTCTTCTGGGCGGGAGAGCATCTGAACGATCAGGATTATGCCGACGCCGCACTGAATCATACTATGACGAGCATTGACCTGCTCGTGCGCGACGACGGCTCGACCTACCATCACTATCAGTTCGACCCCGAGACCGCGGAGCCTCTTTACGGTGTCACGTGGCAGGGATATTTTGATGAATCCTGCTGGTCGCGCGGTCAGTCCTGGGGCGTGTACGGTTTTTCCATCGCTTACTCATACACGAAGAGCCGGGAAATATTGGATGCGCAGCGCGACGTCACCTACTATATGCTGAACCGTCTGCCCGAGGATCTGATTCCGTATTGGGATTACGTATTCACCTACGGCTCTCAGCCACGCGACACCTCTGCCGCGGCGATCGCCGTGTGCGGAATGCTCGATATGGCAAGCATGCTGCCCGAGGGCTCTGATCAGCGCCTTATCTACGAGAGCGCCGCGGCGCAGATAATGGAGGCTCTGATCGATAAATATACCGGCGATATCGACGTCGAGTACGACGGACTCTTGCACGGTGTGACACACGCCAAGCCGCAGGGGTACGGGATAGAGGAGTGCTCTCCATACGCCGACTACTTCTATCTCGAGGCGCTCGCAAGATATCTCGGCGAGGACTTTATCCGTCCGTGGTGATGGAGCGGAGCGAGAAGGCATGACGCAGTCGGCGGCAATATGCGCGGCATAGCATCACTTTTGCGGCAGCAAATACATCACTGACAGAAAAAGGCAGGCATACAAGATCCTTCGTCTTGCGTGTCTGCTTTTTCCGTTTATATAAGCGCTTGCGCTCAGCCCATACTTGTATTGACCGGTCAAACGCGACGCTCGCGCCTAGCGTCATTTTCAAATTTTCCGCTAAGAGCATCACATATTTCGCGCCGCTTTTTTAATATTTTACTCTGACACAACTTGACATAAAAGGAGAATTGTGGTAGTATTAATATGGACGGATAGGGTTTCCGTTTATTATACCGTATTTGAATGAATATTTTTTTGCGAGGTAAGTTATGTTAGCGATCAAAAACGGAAAAGTAATACTTGAAGACGAGATTGTACTCGGTAAGGCAGTGCTCTTTACCGATAAGATCGTCGGAATCGTTGACGAGGGCGAGATCCCCGCGGACGCGGATGTCATCGATGCTGAGGGCGGATACGTTTCTCCCGGTCTTATAGAGCTTCATATCCACGGATATCTCGGCAAGGACGTGTGCGACGCGAGCGAGGAGAGCATCAGGATCATCTCCAAGGGCCTTCTCGAGAACGGCGTCACCGGATATCTCCCCACCACCATGACGGTGGATATGGAGGTCATCAAGGGCGCAATTGAGTCCGTACGCGCGCTCATGGCGGAGTCGAGAACTCCCGAGTTTGACGGCACGGCTATTCTCGGCGTTCACGCTGAGGGTCCCTTCATCTCCGAGTCAAAGAAGGGCGCGCAGGATCCGAGATACATACTCAAGCCCGACGCGGACTTCGTCAAGGCTAATTCCGACGTTATAAGGGTCATCACTCTCGCTCCCGAGGAGGACGACGCTGATTTCTCAGCTATCAAGAGAATAACGACCGAGACCGACGTGGTGGTCTCCATGGGTCATACCTCGGCTGACTATGATACGGCTGTTGCCGGTGTCAAGGCGGGTGTCAGACACGCGACACACCTCTTTAACGCTATGACTCCCCTCACTCACAGAGGTCCGGGCGTTGTAGGCGCGGCACTCAACTCCGACGAGGTAAGCTGTGAGCTTATCGTTGATACCCATCACGTAAACGCGGCTCTCTTTGATACCGTATACAAGCTCAAGGGCAGAAAGCTCTGCGCTATCACCGACTGTCTTCCCGCGGGAGGACTTCCCGAGGGCGAATACACTCTCGGCGGCGCTAAGATAATCTACAAAAACGATCTGTGCCGACTTGAAGACGGCACTATCGCGGGCAGCGTACTCCGTCTTAACAAGGGCGTGTGGAATATTTATAAGAATTCGAAGATCCCGCTTCACGAGTGTGTGAACTGCGCGTCCCTCAACCCCGCTGCCACCCTCGGTATCGCGGACAAGAAGGGCTCTATCAAGGCGGGCAAGGATGCAGACCTTGTCATCCTCGACAATGAATTTAACGTAAGAAAAACCATTATTGGAGGTAAAGTAAAATATGAAGCTTAAGGTTCAGGCTAAGCTCGACGCAGGCTTTGCGCCGATGGCTCTCGTTTGCAGAGAGATGCGCGAGGGCACGAAGGAGAACGGTCAGGACGTGGTTATCGCCGCAGAGAGAAACAAGGGCTACACCACGGTCTACAAGACCAGAATTTACAAGGATGGCACCGGTCACGACGAGGAGAACAACGCATTTATCGACAGAATTGCAAAGACTCTTCTTTGGGTTGCCGGCGGCTACAAGCTCATTATCGCAGGCAGCGAGCAGGTTGGCGAGTATCTTAAGAAGACCTACTGCTACGGCGGCACGAGAGACTTCGACGTTCGTTTTATGGAGAGAGTTTACGAAGAGACCTTCGAGGTCATCGCGACAGACCTTGCGCACGCCCCCGTTGATAAGTCCTCCGCAGCTCCCGTAGGCAGACATCTTGACGGCTGCCGTATCGGCTTCGACGCGGGCGGATCTGACAGGAAGGTTTCCGCGGTCGTTGACGGCGAGACCGTTTACTCCGAGGAGGTCGTTTGGTTCCCCAAGCTCAACTCCGACCCCTCCTATCACTACGAGGGCATCCTCAACGCGATGAAGACCGCGGCTTCTCATATGCCGAGGGTTGACGCTATCGGCGTTTCCTCCGCAGGCGTTTACATCGACAACAAGATAATGGTCGCATCCCTCTTTATCAAGGTTGGTGACGAGGACTTCGAGAAGCACGTAAAGAATATGTACATAGACGTAGCGCGTGAGATCGGCGAGAACATTCCGATCGAGGTTGCCAACGACGGCGACGTAACCGCTCTTGCAGGCGCGATGAGCCTTAACGAGAACGGCGTGCTCGGTATCGCGATGGGTACATCCGAGGCGGCAGGCTACGTTGATATGGACGGCAACATCACCGGCTGGCTCAACGAGCTCGCGTTCGCTCCCGTTGACTTCAACAAGGACGCTATGGTTGACGAGTGGTCGGGCGACTACGGCTGCGGCGTTAAGTACTTCTCTCAGGACGGCGTTATCAAGCTTGCTCCCTATGCGGGCATCGAGCTTGACGAGAGCCTCTCTCCCGCGGAGAAGCTCAAGGTGGTGCAGAATCTTATGGCTGAGGGCGACGAGAGAGCGAAGGCTATCTACGAGACCATCGGCGTTTACTTCGGCTACACCATCGCTTACTACTGCGAGTTCTACGATATAAGACAGGTTCTTATCATGGGCCGCGTTACCTCCGGTAAGGGCGGCGAGATCCTTCTTCAGAGAGCAAAAGAGGTGCTCGCTACCGAGTTCCCCGAGCTCAACGAGAAGGTAACTCTCAACATCCCCGACGAGAAGGCAAGACGCGTAGGTCAGTCCGTCGCGGCTGCGAGCCTTCCTAAAATCAACTAATAAGTAAACAAAGATATACAAAAGGCAGGGTTTACCCTGCCTTTTGTTAATGGAAAAATGAAAGTTGAAAATTAAGAGGCGGAACGCAAAATGCAAAGGTAGGGGAGGGGCTTGCTCCTCCCGCAAAAAATGCAAAATGCAAAATTAAGAGGCGGCTACGTACGATCCGTAGGGGAGGGGCTTGCTCCTCCCGCAAACGCGAAATGCGGAATTATGGAATGAAGAACGCGCAAACGGTAGGGGAGGGGCTTGCTCCTCCCGTAAGCCTCGCCCTTTTGGAGAGGTGGCTTGCGGAGCAAGACGGAGAGGGCGAAGGACGGCACAGCCGTCGC
>CAYWPS010000087.1:0-521 GCA_964460165.1 uncultured Ruminococcus sp.
GGTGGAAGGAGTCATATCGCATACTCCTTCAGTCACCTTCGGTGCCAGCTCCCTCCCGGAGGGAGCCTAATTTTACATTTTCGGGAGGAGCAAGCCCCTCCCCTACCGTTTGTGCGTTCTTCATTCCATAATTTCGCATTTTGCATTTTGCATTTTTGCGGGAGGAGCAAGCCCCTCCCCTACCTTTACATTCCGCATTTTGCATTGCAACCTCACCCACCGCAAGCGGTCCCCCCTCTCCATAGGAGAGTGTTAATTCCGCATTTTGCATTTCGCGCTTCGCAATCCACCTCTCCCAAAAGGCGAGGATAATTTAATAACTACCTGTGGCACAGCTGTAGCAAGCATAAAACAACTGATTGTTGTTTTTGCGCAGCGAAACCGCCCAAAGCAAGGAGCGAATAGAGCCGAAGACTTGCGAAGGCGATAATGCGCGACTATGCGACGGTGGCGTAATAGCGCGTCAGACTCCGCATACCGCGTACGCGGTATATTGCCATGCGAGCAGATCAAAGATTCGG
>CAYWPS010000087.1:621-4004 GCA_964460165.1 uncultured Ruminococcus sp.
CAACTTAATATTATATTTCTGCTCGTAGCATAGCTGGATAATGCACAGGACTCCGCATACCGCGTACGCGGTATATTGCCATGCGAGCAGATCAAAGATTCGGTTAATACTAGGCGGAACAATTACCGCAAAGAAAACCGCGAGCGGCAAACTCTGTGACCGTCGTCGAAGGATATATAAACTTACAACTTAATATTATATTTCTGCTCGTAGCATAGCTGGATAATGCACAGGACTCCGACTCCTGAGACCGTAGGTTCGAA
Source organism: uncultured Ruminococcus sp. (assembly GCA_964460165.1). Taxonomy (GTDB): domain Bacteria; phylum Bacillota; class Clostridia; order Oscillospirales; family CAG-272; genus UBA1740. The sequence continues at coordinate 885 of CAYWPS010000087.1, forward strand.
TCCTATCGAGCAGGCCAAAGCACCACCCGAAAAGGTGGTGCTTTTTTATTTACAATATAAGAGGGACAGAGAAACGAGTTCTCTGCCCCTTAGTATTTTCCGCACCGTTTTTTTACTCTGCGTACGTTACTTCAATGGATTTTATGTATATAGCCTTTTTTGAAGTCTGAGTGTACTGAAGAACTATCTCGCCGGTAAGAGCTTCGTCACACTCAAAGGTATAAGCTGTATTGGTCTTAGTAAGTGTGATCGCGTCGCCAATCTGTTTGCCGCCTACGGTAACGGTAAGCGTTCCTGCTATACTCGATGCTCCGGATGTGTTGATAACTATCTTTGTAACATTGGTGAATTCACCTGAAGTAAGCGTCATCGTCGTATAAGGAACACTACTAGAGCCAAACTGTTGTCCCTTGGTAGAATCATAACCCCAATAGCTACCACCGCTACCGTCAAGAGTCCAGTCAACGTCACCAAGCTTTTGTGAGCTGCTGTTTGCGCTAAATATCTTTTCGGTGAAGGTATAGCTGTACTTCTTCTCTTCCAGAGGTTGTTCCTGGTTACATCCTTCGTTCTGACAAGTCTTATCATCACCGTAGGTATGTTCCGCGTTTGCCGCGGTAATAACAGTTCCGCAAACGCTACATTTTACGGCGGTAGTGCAATCGGCGTCATCGTCAACCGGAGTATGCTCCTGTGACGCAACGTAGACGTACGCGCAGCTCTGACAGGTGAGCGCGGTAGTACAGTCGTTGTCATCATCGGCGGGCGTATGCTCCTGTGACGCAACGTAGACGTACGCGCAACTCCGGCAGGTGAGAGCGGTGGTACAGTTGTTGTCGTCTTCATTCGCTACGTGGTCAACGTAATCGAACGCATAGCCGCAGCCGTCACACTCTGTCCAATGCTGATCGTCATTATATCTCACAGAGGTATCCGTATGCTCGCAGTTCTGCGCAGGAGTAATAACGTATGCGCAAAGCGTACAAACCTCAGCCTCTGTCGCGGTAGCCTCTCCGCTAGAAACGTGAGACGATCTATCCTCTTTAACCGAGCATCCGTCATTCTGACATACGCGCCAGTGACCATCACCGTCGCTCTCATACACGCCGGAGAAGTCATGCTGATCAGCCGCGGTAGTAACGGTATAGCATACAGTACACTCGATAGCTGTGGAACAGTCGCCATCATCCTCCGCGGGAGTATGATAAGTCTTAGCCTCGGTAATAACAACTCCGCAAACACCACATCTCACTGCGGTCGTGCAGTCGCCGTCATCCTCCATAGGAGTATGAGTTACAGTTCTCTCGTACGTACAACCATCGTTATCGCAGGTCGTATCGCACACGTGCTCATAACTGTGAGATTCCGCTTTCACAACGATGGCGCCGCACATACTGCACGTAAGCTCCGTAGAGCAGTTATTGTCATCCGCGTTTGCATTTTCGCTATGATTGCAAACTGCGTAGTTCAAAATATAAATGCATACGTCATTCTGTCCGCTGGCATAGCAGGCGAACAGGCTGCTAGTCTTGTTGTATTTGAGCAAATTTCTCGTATATTCACCTTGTGCCGTTATAGTAGCAACACCGCTTGTATCGATCGAAATGCTCCAGCTACTGTTAAGGGACAGGCTTGTTTCAGTTCTGAGATAGTTGCTGCTTGAGCTTGCCGCATACAGATATCCGGTTTCGACGTAGAACGCATATGTGCCAACGTTCTTGCCGTCTTGAAGCGTTATTATCTGAGTTTCGCTGCCGATAGTAACCTCATTTTCGTTCTTAGTAACACTAGCGACTCCTCTGTTATTGCTATTTTGAGTAGTGCTAAGCGCGCAAGCAACATCTTTTGCAACGATAACTATCTTATCCCCTGCCTTGAGCTGAGAAGCGTCGGTAACGAGCTGCCACGTTGCGTAAGCTGTCGCGCCGCAATTACCGCAGTCATAACCTACGCCGTTGGATACCCAAGCGTGCCCATCTGCGGGATCTAGGATAGAGTCGAGCTTATTTCCGGCAGCGTCGAAGTACTGCTCACACTCGGAGCACTGCTTATGCGCGACGGCTCCCTCAGCGGTACAGGTCGAGGGCACTGCCTCCTGCCACTCACCGAAGCTATGCTCGTCTACGGGATCTAGGATAGAGTCAAGTATATTTCCGTCTGCGTCGAAGTACTGCTCGCACTCGGAGCACTGCTTATGCGCGAGAGTTCCCTCAGCGGTACAGGTCGAGGGCACTGCCTCCTGCCACTCGCCGAAGCTATGCTCGTCTATGGGATCTAGGATAGAGTCAAGTATATTCTCATCTGCGTCGAAGTACTGCCCGCACTCGGAACACTGCTTATGCGCGAGAGTTCCCGCTGCGGTACAGGTCGAGGGCACTGCCTCCTGCCACTCACCGAAGCTATGCTCGTCTATGGGATCTAGGATAGAGTCAAGTATATTTCCGTCTGCATCAAAGTACTGCTCACACTCTGAGCACTGCTTATGCGCAAGAGTTCCCTCAGCGGTACAGGTCGAGGGCACTGCGCTCTTGAGTTCACCGAATGAATGCTCCTTGAGGGGAGCCGCGGTGCTTTGAATCGAGCTCTTGTTTTCGTCAAAGTAAAGCTTGCACCCAGCGCACTGATAGTGGTTAACTGTACCTGCCGTCGTACAGGTAGATTCGCTGCCGGTTATCAGCTCGCCGTAATCGTGCGTGTGCTCAAGCATGGGGATCTCAGTGTTTTCACTGCGCTTCTGTCCGCACTCGCACTCCTCGTGCTTAAGACCGGTTTCCGACTCCGTGGGCTGCTTGTCCGTTACCCATTCGAACGTGTGAGCGGTAACGCCGCTTTGCTGTCCGCATTCGCACTCGGTCCAGTGGTTATCATCATCCTTCTTGGACTCGGTGTAGGAGTGGGCGGTCACGCCGCTTTGCTGTCCGCACTCGCACTCGGTCCAGTGGTTATCATCATCCTTCTTGGACTCGGTGTAGGAGTGGGCGGTCACGCCGCTTTGCTGTCCGCACTCGCACTCGGTCCAGTGGTTATCATCATCCTTCTTGGACTCGGTGTAGGAGTGGGCGGTCACGCCGCTTTGCTGTCCGCACTCGCACTCGGTCCAGTGGTTATCATCATCCTTCT
>CAYWPS010000087.1:4104-7666 GCA_964460165.1 uncultured Ruminococcus sp.
GGACTCGGTGTAGGAGTGGGCGGTAACGCCGCTTTGCTGTCCGCACTCGCACTCGGTCCAGTGGTTATCATCATCCTTCTTGGACTCGGTGTAGGAGTGGGCGGTAACGTCAGCCCTGTATCCGCACTCGCACTCGTTCCAATGCTCAGCGTCATCCTTATTCGCGGTGAAGGAGTGAGCCTCCTCATCCTTTCTGTCGCCGCAGAAGCACTCGTACCAGTGGCTGTCGGCATCAGAGGTCCGCTCCGCGCTGTGAGAGTGTCCGAGAGGCTCGCCGTCGGTAAGACCGCAGAGCTCACAGACAGCGGAGGTCACGCAGGTCGCTTCCTTCCAGGAGTGCTTACAGATCTCAGAGCTTATAGAAACCGTCATATCTCCGGTCACACATTCAACCATGACGGTATAGATCTTGCATCCGTCCTCAAGCCTGGAGCCAACGATCGTCGCGCCTTCTCCAACCTCGAGAGTGTATTCAACGCCTACTATGAGCTCAAAGACAGCGTCGTCACCGTGCTTTGCCGAGAGGGTGTTGCCGAAGAAGAGCTTGCCGTCCTCATCGGTAGCCTTTACGGTAACGGTGTAGCTGACGTCAGGCAGGGGCATATCACTGCCGCAAGCGTCGCAAAGACCGTCAACGTCGTCGTCAGCGTGCGCGCCGTAATCCGTCTCCGCGCCGCACTCACATTCACGGAAGTGAACTAAGTCCTCGGTCACCCACGCCTCGCCAAACTCGTGATCGTGTCCGGGCTGATACGGATCGGGGAGCTGGTCCTCGAACATAACGGTACAGGACGAGAACGCGAGCAAAAGGATCATTGATACGAATACCAATAGCGAAACCTTTTTCATTTGTTTTTCTCCTTTAAATTTAAATATTCTTTAAATATTACTCCAACTTGAATTATATCACAATATCCGCGGGACTTCCACACATTTCCGCAATTTTCCTAATCTTTATGCACTATGTCGAAATTACACTATTTCCGTTTGGCAACATTGCCCTGCTTAAAATTCCGGAAAGCGTTACACCGAGGCGGCATTTGTAAAATTAAGCAAATGCAACTTAAAATTCCAAAGTAAAAAGGAGCGAGGACACACGGACGGTATCCTCGCTGGAAATGCGTATTATTGCCGTTTAAGAAGGCTCAGACCCTCTTGAGCGAGCAGCTGAAGCTCCAGAGGAACGCGACGTCCTCTCCGCCCTGCTTATAGGAGATGCGGATGCCGTCAGCGACGCGCTCGATCTTGTGGTCGGTGATATCGCCGCGCTTAGTAAAGACGGTGAGATACTGTCCGGACTTACGCGACCTGTCCGTAATGATGAGACGCGAGGTGGGAACGAGGCTGTCGGTGTGGAGAGACTTATTAGCGGGTACGGACTCCGCCTCCACACCCTCGGGCAAGAGGACGCGCACGCGCTCGGAGACTGCCGTGCCGCCTTCAACCCTGACGCTCGGGTCATCCATATGGAAGTATATGTTGACGTCGCTCTCGGTAAGATTTACCACGTCGTCGGCAACGAGGAATACGTCGTCGCCCACGAGGGCGCACAGACGCTTATGGTAGTCGGGGTCGTAGCCGTGGTGAGAAGCATCTGCGGCGTAAACGCCATCGAAGGCGTAGAAGTTACGAAGCTTGCCCTCCTTTTGCGGTGTGAAGGTCCATCTGGACGTGTACTCGTACGGAGGCTTGCCGCCAATTGTGAGAGTCGAATGATACTCGGGAGACTTAAAGAGCTTGCGCTCCTCGCACTCCCGGTACGTGTAGTAGGATGGGTCAACCACGATTGGATCGCCCTTGAGGTAAAGGATAAAGGTCATGGGGTCGATGTGGGCGTGACCGTTAAAGACGGGGGAATGACACATAAAGCTAAACTGCGACGCCTCGCGCGTCCAGCCGGTACGCGCGAAGTACTGGTCTATCTGACGCTGACGGTTATCCTCGCCGGGAGCGCTCTTCGCATACTCACGGGCGAGAGCCTGCACCTCCTCGGGAATGATATCGGGGTCAAGCGTGGGGTGAAGCGAGAAGAGCTTGGCGGTAGGTCCGAGATCGCCGAAGCAGGTGTAATAGCGGCGAACAAGATCGGGTCCGGACTGTCTGTATCCGGTATCTCCGAAGGGAGCAACGATACCGTCGGGTCCTATCGCCGCGAGGTTGTACTCCGTCGCCTTGCGGCAGACGTCGAGAATCTCCTTCGGGAGATTGAGGTTAAACGTCTTTGCAACCTGTGCAAATGAGAAGAACATATTAAGACAGCCGTTGTGATATCCGGGACTGCCCTCCACCTGTCCGCCGTCCTCGGTGAACTGTGCCTTGGCGCATCTGCCGAGCTCGTGGATAGCAAACTCACGCCAAGCATCCGACTCGTTGAAGTCCGGGAACAGACAAGCAATCATGAGAAGGCCGAGCATCTCGTGAATGTAGTGGTTGTGGTTGGCATTCGGCCAGTATCTCGGAGACATTTCACGCAGAACAAGCGCATGCTCATAGAAGGAATATGCGATCTTGGAATGGAGCGCAGGGGTCATTAAATCGGTGTGAAGTAAACAATCGTAGGCATTATTCCAAGAATCGAACATTCTGATGCCTACCTCGAGGGAACGCCAAGGAGTAAGTCCGGAGAAGAATCTGCGAATCTTATCCATTTCCTCGCGTGTCGTGCTCTCGGTCGGGAGAGGTCCGAGCGGGCAAGTGTCGATCCAGTTTTCCATATCGGAAAGAACCTTCTCGGCATATTCCCTCTTGCCTACGAGATGGTAAAGGTTAGAAAGATTATTGAAGTAGTAAGTTCTGTTAACGACCCAGAGACCTTCCTCGTCATCGGTGAGCGAGTCACTCCAGCGAGGCGGTGTGCCGATATGTATTCTCACACCTCTTGAGCCGGGTATGATAAACAAATTCTGCATAGCGTAGGACGCCTCTTTTTCAAGCCTCTCTATAAGCTCTGCATTATTAATATCCTTTTTGATAAAATTGATCGCCTTTTCACAGCGATCCTTATGAAGCTCGCGCTGATGCGCAAGATATTCTTCATCGGTAAGCTTAAGCTTTAAAACGTCATTAAGAGCCATTTCTATCCCTCCGTTTACTGAAAATACAGGCGTTAAGCCTTGTTAAATTCACCTCGGCGTTTGCCATTGTTAGTATAGCACAGTGTTTTTATTTTTGCAATAAGGAAGGTTTCATTTTGAGCAAATTGACGTAAATATTTATATACTTTTAACAAGGTCTTTTTCGTCGTAAATCGTAGAAACAACGGTGTGCGCGTCCTTTCCCGGCACGCCGCGGGTCCCCATCCATTGCGTGGCAGCCGAAGTAGCGAACGCAGTCAGATTCACCGCCGAAGTACACACGGTCGCGCGTATTATTATATAGGTAGAGTTTTATCCGCCGATACCATTGTAGCACAAAAAGGACAGAGGCGGAATTCTCTGCCCTTTGCATTTTGTATTCCGGATTTTCGGGAGGAGCAAGCCTCGCCCCTACGGATTTTACATTTTCGGTAGGAGCAAGCCTCCCTCATTGAGGGAGGGGGACCGCTTGCGGTGGAAGGAGTCAT
>CAYWPS010000088.1:0-7453 GCA_964460165.1 uncultured Ruminococcus sp.
TTACGGGAGTAGTCGGCGGTTTGTTTGAAAATCCGACGGTAACCTCCATTGTAAAGACCATTTCCATGGGCGCGCTCTGCGCGACGCTGCTGATCCTGTTCGTTCTGCCCGGCGTTCTCGCTGCTTGCGATAAGATCGTAACGAAAAAGCGCGATCGCCTTCAGTGACGGATATTGACGGAAAGCGTTAAGAAAAAATCAATGGGGCTGTCTCAATTTTTTGCATTTGAGACAGCCCCTTCGTTTAATTATGATTTTGTTTTTCTATTCCCGTTTCGTCGTTCAGCGTACCCTTGTACGCCTCTCACTCCTCAGCCGGATTTTCGCTCTAAATCCCACTATCCCCGGCGCAAAAGAGGCTAGCTCAAGTTTTTCGAACTTGAGCTAGCCTCAAAGCTGTCCTTTAGCACATCTGGCTAAGATCAGCCGATTTTTTGCGGTAAATATTGCATTTTTACAAAAAGTGTGGTAAAATATACGAGAAATACTTTAAGAGAGGATTTTGAAATGGAAGATATTTACAGCGTCAAGCTTTCAAAGATAATAGACGAGTTTAATCTTGAGACCGTGTATCTGCCCGACTTGCCGGATAACATTCTCGTGACCTGCGCGAGAGTGAACAGACCCGGTCTTCAGATGGTCGGCTTCTACGATCACTACGAGGCGACGAGATTGCAGATCATAGGCAAGGTGGAAAATTTGTTCATTGAGCAGATGGAGCCCGAGGAACGCAGATCAAGGCTCGAGGACTTTTTCCGTTCCGCGCCGATAGGCATTATAGTTACTACCTCTATTGAGATCGGCGGAGATATGCTCGCGCTTGCGGAAAAGTATAAGGTGCCGCTTATGCGTACCGCTGATCGCACCTCGGAATTTATGGCGGCGCTTATCGCATATCTCAACGTAGCTCTCGGACCGCGCATCACGCGTCACGGCGTTCTCGTCGAGGTCTACGGCGAGGGCATCCTTTTGCTCGGTGATTCCGGCGTAGGTAAGAGCGAGACGGCTATCGAGCTTTTGAAGAGAGGCCACAGGCTTATTGCGGATGACGCGGTTGAGATCAAGAGGGTTTCGGCAACTACTCTTGTTGGCCGCGCGCCTGAAATTATACGCCACTACGTCGAGCTTCGCGGCGTAGGTATCGTTGACGTGCGCAGACTCTTTGGTATGGGTGCGGTAAAGGAGAGCGAAAAGCTCGACCTCGTCATCAATCTCGAGGAGTGGGATAATAACAAAATGTACGACAGGCTCGGTCTTGACGAGCAGACCACCAACATCCTCGGCATCGAGGTCCCCAGCATCACTTTGCCGGTATCTTCGGGACGTAACCTTTCGGTAGTTATCGAGGTCGCGGCTATGAATAACCGACAGAAGCGCATGGGCTACAACACCGCCAAGGAGTTTAATAAGCGCCTCATGGAGTCTATGGGCATGGAATAAGCAAAACCGCACAAAATGGTAAAAAACAAAGATTTGTGCAATGATGCGCAGATAAAAAATAGGAGTTTTAGGCATTGATCGCGCCGAAGGCTCCGAATGTAAGAGAGGAACGGTTCACACGCCGCGCCTCTCTTTTTTTATTTCTGCCCGTTCGGTCCTGCATAAAACCGAGCGCCGAGGCATAGATTGTACCGTAGAAAATTTATTGGAGGTTTATATGCAGACAGAAAAGGAATATTTGATAGGTAGAGAGATAAACGCGCTAAGATGCGAGAGCGTGGGCGAGTACTCGCTGCCGGATTATAACGGAGACGTAAGAAAAATATTGGCGGTGAAAACCAAGGTTTCTCCGACCGGTAAGTTCGTTGGCGACGATTCTCTTGAGTTTTCCGGCACGATCGGCTATGAGGTCGTATATCTCGACGGTGAAAATAGCGTGACGCACGCGGATTTTTCGACCGATTACGAGGCTGCGGTGAAGATCAACGCCGACGCGTACGTCGATTCCGACGTGGAGACCTCGGTATCCGGCTTTAATATGAGGCTCGTCGGCCCTCGTAAATTCTCGGTCAAGTGCTCGCTTGATAATGACGTACGCATAAGTGAGAGAAGGGTGTACGAGATAGCGGGAGATGCCTTCGAGGAATATGAGCCTGAGATATCAGTCCGAGCTGTCAGGGTATTCAGTCCTACCTTCCACTCCGGCGACGCGAAGGATATCAGTGAGCAAATAACCGACATCGACGGTGCTATTGCCGACGAGGTGGAGATACTGATGTGTGATGCCGCGGCTGAGGTGGACGGCACAGACAAGAGGGAAGGGACTGCGGAGCTCAGGGGTAACGTAAGAGTGACCCTGCTCTACAGAAACGGTGACGACGTGCCGCGCGCTGCGGTGAAGGAGATCGCCTTCTCCGAGGAGCTCCCGCTTGACGACGTCGGCGCTTGCGCCTCGCTTGAGCCGAGGGTCGAGCTGCGCGAGGTCAAGAGCAGCGTTACACCCACTGACGACGGCGTCTCTCTGGGAGTGTCAATGTCGCTTACGCCTAAGATATATTGCAGGAAAAATTCGGAGCTGGATCTCGTTTATGACGCTTATCTCAAGGAACGCGGTACCGTTAACGAGTACGCCGACTTCGGTTATACGGAGCATATTTGCACCGAGAGAGCGGAGGATGACTTTGAAGCTAAACGTCCTCTTTCCGAGCTGGGAATTGAGAATTTCGGTGACGTGATCTATTCCGAGGCGATCCCGAGGGTCGAAAGCTGCGAATTTGAGGGAGAAGGCGTCAAAATACGCGGCGAGATCAAGTTTAGTGGCATAGCGTGTCAAGTTTCTGAAGATGGTTCTCCCAACTATTTCCCAGTCAAGCTTACAGCGCCTTTTGAGCAAAATGTAAATGTAAGTTGTCAAAAACACGATAATATGCGTATAAACTGCGACGTACATGCGCGCGATGCTAAAATAGATCTCGATGAAAATGGGGTTTGCGCCTCCTGCACCCTTGACACCTCCTTGGCTATCAATTCCGAGAGAAGACAGCGTTGTCTCGGAGCGTCTGATCTCACGGATGAGGAGTATTCGAGAGACGAGTCGGTAATTACCGTCTACTATCCCGATTCGACGGAAAGCCTCTTCGGAATAGCTAAAAGATTCCATACGTCCGTCAGCGCGATAGCTGAAAGCAATAGGCTGGCGGAGGCGGTCTTTGCGTCCTCGGATGCTCCCGTCGGCGCGGCAGGCGTTAAAAAGCTTATCATCAAATAATACGAAATTCCATAAAGATAAGGCAAGAGCTTACGGAGCGTTTCCGCAAGATCTTGCCTTGTCTTTATTTCTGCTCGAGCCAATTTTTGCCCGAGGTAACGTCTGCTGTGAGAGGTATCGAAAGCTTCGCCGCCTTTTCCATTTCGTTTTTCAAGAGGGCTTTACACGCCTCTGCTTCGGAGTCCTTGACCTCAATTATGAGCTCGTCGTGCACCTGCATGACGATCCGTGCGTCAAGTCCCGACGTGCGCAGAGCCTTATCGGCGTTTATCATCGCGATCTTCATGATGTCCGCGGCAGAGCCTTGGATGGGAGCGTTCATCGCAACTCGTTTGCCGAAGGCGCGGAGGGGCGCTTTTGACGACTTGAGCTCGGGGATGTACCTTCTTCTGCCCATTATCGTCGTAGTATAGCCGTCCTTTTCCGCATCTTTCACTACGTCCTCGAGGTATCTGTCTATCGAAGGGTAGTTCATAAGATAATTTTTGATATATTTCGTTGCCTCGGAGACGGTTGTGCCTATGTCCTTGGAGAGCGAGAAGCCGCTTATTCCGTATACGATGCCGAAGTTTACCGCCTTTGCGCGCTTTCTCATCTCGTCGTTGACGAAGCTCTCGGGGATGCCGAAGACTGCGGCGGCGGTTTTTCTGTGTATGTCCTCGCCGCTGAGGAACGCATCCTTCATCGTGTAGTCGTCGGAGATGTGAGCTAGCAGACGGAGCTCGATCTGCGAGTAGTCGGCGTCTACGAGAGAATAGCCATCCTCGGCGATAAAGAACCTTCTCATTTCCCGCCCGAGCTTTGTCTTTATAGGTATATTCTGGAGGTTGGGCTCTGCGCTCGAGAGTCTGCCGGTTGCCGTCAACGCTTGCTTGAATTCGGTGTGAAGTCTGCCGCGTCCGTCGGCTGCATCGGTAAGGGCGGTGGTGTAAGTGCTCTTTAGCTTGGTGACGTGACGGTATTCCAGTATATCGTCGATTATCGGCGATTCTCCCCTCATCTCCTCGAGGGTCTGGGCGTCGGTCGAGTATCCCGTTTTACCCTTTTTCTTGCTTCCCGTAAGCCCCATTTTTTCGTACAGAACGTTGCCGAGCTGCTTCGGCGAATTGATATTGAATACCTCGCCTGCCTGCATATAGATCCTGCCCGCCAGGCTTTCCGCGAGCTCACCGAGAGCATCGCCAAACTCAAGTATGGATTTTGGATCTATCTTAAAGCCGTTCTTTTCTATTCTCGCGAGAACGTTAATGAGAGGTATCTCTATTTCAAAGAGTATATATTCAAGCCCGTCTGCGATTATTTTTGCTCTCAGACTTTCCTCGAGCTCCGACATGAAAGGCGTGGACGGAGCGTCTTTGAGTATCGTTTTGCCAACAAACATTGACAAAAGCGAGCTTGTTCCCGCGTTTCCGCTTCCGGGATTCAAGACGTACTCGTACATCATTAAGTCGAGAAACCGTATTTTATCACAGTCCGCGCCCGCTTTGTCGAGCTCGTGCCAGAGAGCTTTTCCGTCGTAGCAGATAAGCTCCTTTTCTTCAAAGCTTTTTGCTATTTCCTTGAGCTCTCCGCCGAAAACGGCGTTTTTTTCATCAAATGAAGCGTATATCCTGCCGTCTTTTATTTCCAAAGCGACTCTTTTTGCCGCGATTTTTTCAAAATCCTCGGCTTTTGCCTCGCTAAAGAGCGGTATTTCCGTGAGCTCCGCGTCGGATATAAGCTCCTCCATCTCGGGCTCCAGCTTGAATTTTGTTATAAACGAATTGAGCTCAAGCTCGGAAAATTTGCGATAAAGCCCGCCCTTGTCAAATCCCTTGTATTCGATGTCCTCGAGGGTGATACCTACGGGGGCGTGTACGTCTATTCGCGCCAGATCACGCGATAAATAGGCGTTTTTCTCGTCACGTAACAGCTTTTCGCGCACGCCTTTGGTGATGCGCTTGTCCTCGATGTTCTCGTATATTTTCTCAAGCGTGCCGAAATTCCGGATCAGTCCCTGCGCCGTTTTCTCGCCGACGCCGGCAACGCCCGGGATGCTGTCGGACGAATCGCCCATCAGCGCCTTCATGTCCACGAAAAGCTCGGGCTCTACGCCGTATTTTGCGAAGAACTCGTCGCGTTTCATGACGAGGGTGTCGTTATTGGTAGCCAGAAGCACGGTTACCTTGTCGTCTATAAGCTGCAAGAGGTCGCGGTCTCCGGAAAGGACATAGCTCTCGGTGTCCTTCTCGCTGTGTGCCATCTTTGCGACGGTACCCTGGATATCGTCCGCCTCCCAACCTGGAAGCTCCAGCACCTTGATGCCCATAAGCGTAAGACACTCCTTGGCATCGGGAAATTGCGAGAGAAGCTCGGCGGGCGTGGGATGCCTTCCCGCTTTGTATCCCTCGTACATCTCGTGTCTGAAGGTGGGGTGCTTTATATCGAAGGCGACTGCGCAGTAATCCGGCTTTATCGCGTCGAGCTGACGCGTTATCATATTGACCATTCCGTATATTGCGTTGGTGTACTTGCCGCTCTTCGTGGTGAGTATCCTTATGCCGTAAAAGGCGCGGTTTATAATACTGTTTCCGTCAATTACAAGTATTTTTTTCATATCAGTTCTCTTTTTCTTTGTTGTCGGAGATGTCCGTCAGCGCCTCGTCTACCGCCTCGAGCAGATCGTTTGCTATCTGTTCGGGATCGCGCTCGTCTTCGGGCTCGGGCTCGCTGTCCGATACCGCTTCTTCCGTGGGTCGCTCGGGCATTTTGCCGAAAATCGCCTCGTATATGGCGTCATCGGAGATCGTAGGCTCCTTGATCTCTTCTTCGTGCGCGGTTTCTTCGCGCTCCTCTGCGATCTCGTCGTTTTCGGCGACGGCTTCGTCACCGCCGTAGAGATCAAAGATGGAGAGCTGCTTCGCCGCGAATATCTCCTGATATCTCTCGAAGGACTCCTTCGTTCGTTCCTCGCGCTCCTTGGCGTATTCGCCGAGAACCTTTATGAGCTCGTTTTCCTTTTCTTCCTTCATAATTGCCGTGAGGCAGATTCTCGCGAGGATAAACACGAACAGGGAAAGGAGAAGTATATATTCCTCGAGAGAAGCGAGGGATTTTGTGCTTGCCGATGAGATCAACTCTCCGTTTACATAGTAAGTGATGATAGCGGGTATGGATGTGTAGGCTGCGAGAGAAGCGGCGGCAAGACCGAACGCGGTGTAGACGCGCCACATCTCGCGTCCCAATGAGATCCTGGCTTCGTAGAGGAAGAAAAGTGCGGAGAGCAGAAACGCGGTCTGTCTCAGGGTCTTTTGCGAGTCGTTGATCGAAAGTGAGCTGTCAAGGTACACGAGTATTGCGTAAAACGCCAGAAAGGCAACGGTCGCTATCGCAAAGTAAGCGCGTATCTCAGCCTTGCCTTCAACTATAAACGCGTTGAAGAAGTGATGAGCTATTGATACGAAGGCGAGAACGGCGGCGATGACTCCGACGAGCGTCGCGGGGCTCTTGAGGGTAAGCACCTCGACCGAAAGAAGCGGGTACTTGCTTGTAGTGAGCGTGTACGAAAGGGTCTTGGCGCCGAGAAATGCGGTAGCCACTCCGAGCAATCCCGCGGGCACGTAGGTCGCGCCGGTTGAAAAGCTTGGGCGCAGCTTTATTCTGGCTGCCGCAAAAACGTAGCTGAACATTCCGATCACGGTGATAAGCGTAATAATATTAGCTGCCGTGATCAGCGATTTGTCGGTGAAAAAGCCGCTTGCGTAATCGAGATGCTTGACGCAGGCTACCGTCCGAAGCGTCGTCGCCACGGAGGTGGCAAGAAGCATTATCACGAGGTATATTCCGAGACGTTTGCTGTTGGTATTCATTGAAAAATTCCTTCATTCTAATTAATATAAGAAATAATAAACGGGAGCTTTTTCATCCGCGGCGATATTCTCCGCGGCGTTTTTTGCCCGTACGATGTTTGATCGAATATATTTTACACCAAAAAAGAGATTAAATCAAGCGAATTAACCAAAAATAAGGAAAAAGACCGTAAAATACCTTGATGATAAGTCTTCAGAAAACCTTATTTTCCATAAAAAGCAAGAAAAATTGTGCAATACTAACAAAAAACTGTCGAAAAATTCGTAAAATATTTTCTCAAAACGGTTGAACTTTTTTTCAAAAACTATTGCATTTTTTTGATTTATAATGTATAATTATTAGGCTTGATATGCGATGAAGCGGGAGGTGGCTACCCATCGAGGTAGGGAATTTCCGT
>CAYWPS010000089.1:0-7376 GCA_964460165.1 uncultured Ruminococcus sp.
GAAAGAAAACGATTCGACATTTACACCGACATTCTTACCGACACGATTACCGCCAAGATTACCGCCAAGATTACCGCCATCACCATTCAAAAAAATGCATCGCTGTAAAAAAAAAGGAATTTTCAAAATCATTGAGAAAAAGCCATGAAAAATTCAGTAAAAGCCGAAAAAACGGGGTGAACATACGGTCAACTGAAAATAGCCGATTTTGTGAAAAATATATAGAAAAACAGCCGAAGACAAGTCAAAATAGCTTGTTTTCGGCTGCTTTTGGTCGAAGCGGCGGGACTCGAACCCACGGTCTCCAGTACCCGAAACTGGCGCGATACCACCTTCGCTACGCCTCGAATTTGTAAGTTGAAAATGGAAAAATTGAAGGCTGATCTTGTTGCGGTCGCTTACGCAGTCGATACGAGCGAGCTCCGCATTAAACCTTCGCGACGCAGATATTATAACACAACTTATTTCTTTTGTCAATTCAATTTTGTAAAATAAAAGCAAAAATAAAAAATGGGAAAGCAGGCTTAAAAAGCACGGCTTGCCGGCGGATAATTCCGGGTAGCCGGACGGCGCGTGCGCCGCGTATTTTCAGCAACACCGGACTAGCGCTATATATAGTTGTTCTTTAATATAATATAAATAAAATAGTAATGTTGTACAATCTCCGCTTTTTACCTTTGTGCAATGTGCAAAAACTTTACCTGCATTCATTTATTGTGCTTGACTTAATTTGCCGTTTATGCTATCATATGGATGGTAAAGTGTAGTGATTATCTGTTTTACGCATGCGCAGGGGTGAAAGCGCGGTGGTAAAACAGGCAGAAACCCTTGCTTTAGCTTGCTGAGAGTAGGTTCTTGCTCTCTTTGGGGAGCTATTGCCTGACCTTCGGAACTTTAGCTGCTCTGCATATAATCACAAGGGTACACTCGCTTTAACACTGGCTCCCCTGCCAAGGAGCCAAGTGAAAAAAATGGCGAAAAAATTAAAAAAGGAGAAAAACATGAAAAACAGAATTATTGCGCTTCTGCTGGTTATGGTTGTGGCAGTTCTGTCGTTCGCTTCCTGCGGTATCTTCGGCGGCGACGAAGAAGATCCGTCAAAAACTGTGGTCGATCCTGACAACACTACCGTAAACTATCCTTGGGAAAAGACCAAGCTTAAGTTTGAGATGACTCTCAACTCTGACAGCTCTCAGCTCCCCTCCTCCTGCCCGAGATATCTCGCAGGCGACCTTGAAACCTCCGGTGATCTGGGCGATTACAGCACGGTAGACCAGTATGTAAGCGAAAGAAACTCCGACGCTTACGAGGCTACTAAGGTTGAGGTAGAATATGTTTACGTATTCGATACCTCAGAGTACGGTTGGGGTAACAACATTAACAGAATCGTTGAGGAGGTTGAGGCAGACGACCCCGCTAACCCCGACATGTATTGTAACTTCGTTTACGATATGGTAGCGATCTCGCTTCAGAAGGGCTTTGCAAACCTCTATTCCACCACTATGTACGAGGACGGTCACGAGCTCGCGGGTCTCAACTACTTCGAGTTCGCTGAGGATAGAGAGGGCTACGTGGATACCGGCGTAGGCTACATGTACGAGTATATGAGATCCCTTACTCTCTCCAAGAGTAAGATGTATTGCCTTTCCTCCGACTATTTCGTAGATATGGTACGTGCGTTCTTCGTAGTTCCCGTTAACATCGCTCTTCTTAATACTATCGACGCTAACGGCGCTGAGGGCACCTATAACTACGACAGAGTGACCACCGTTGATGAAAACGGTAACGCGGAGCTGTACTATACCATTGACGACCTGTATCAGCTCGTTAACGATATGGATTGGACCTACGATACTCTTGCTGACTTTGCTAACGCTGTTACAGAACAGGGCGGTGAGGGTGACTACACCACCGACCTTAACGATACCGTAGGCTTTGCTCTCGGCAGCTCCTCGGGTCTTCCCTCGTCCGGTATGCTTTACACCACCTCTATCACTATTATTGATAGAAAGCTTAACGTAAGCACCGGTGAATACACTTACTCATATCCTTATATGCAGGCTGTCACGAATGACAAGGGTGAGGTAACCAGCTATGAGAAGACCTCCGAGGGCACTCACGAAGAGCTTATTCAGTTCTGCGCGAACCTTAAGACACTCTTTGAGAGCCACGGCGTTATCTCCGTAAGCGACGCGGCGGCTTCCTCGCTCGGCTACGCATCTTCTACTGAGGCTATACGTCAGCGTTTCGCTAGCGGCAACGTCCTCTTCGGCGGCGTTATCGTGCTTGGCGCTCTTGAGTACGATGAGTACAAGGGCATGAACGGCCAAGGCAGTAAAGGCTACGGCATAGTTCCCGTTCCGCTTTACAGATCCGGCTCCACTGATAAGTATCTCACCCAGATACATAACAACGGTAAGATAGGCGCTATCTCCTATTCCACCGATAACTTCGCTCAGTGTACCGCTTTCCTTAACTACCAGTCTCTTAACTCCAACCACATCCTCAACGAGTACTATAACGTTAAGCTTCAGTACGACGTTGTTGGCGGAGCAACCGGCACCGTTGAGATGCTTCAGTACATCCGTGCGAACGTTCGTTCCTCCTTCGATAAGGCGTTCGAGGACGCTATCGGCTACTACTACGGTGACATAACCGAGGGTCAGTCCATGGAGCAGAAGTGGCACACCATGATCCAGAAGGCAGACTTCAAGTTTGACAGCATGACAGCTTCTTATGCGAGCGTTACTCCCGTTAAGGCGTACAACCTTTACAACCTCGAAAACAACATATTCCCCACGCTTCCCGATTAATAGCAAGGGGATCTTGAGGGGCAGCTTCTTTCAGGCGTAACCGAAAAAAGTTCGGCTGCAAATGAAAACAGCCCCAAAACATGAGTTTTATTAACGATAGGTGGAAATTCCCCGGAATTTCCACCTATTTTTCTTGTTAAAGCCTCGTTCGGACCGAATTTTTAGTGACTCAGTCCTTTTTTTTGCGTTTTTTCTTGATTTAGTCCCGAAAATATATTACAATAAGGAAGGAAAAAGACAGAGAGGACGAAAAAATATGTCAAGAGTGATACTTGCATCCGGGTCTCCGCGCCGCCGCGAGCTGCTCGGTAAGCTGTACGATAAGTTCGAGGTCATAACCTCCGAGGTTGACGAGCGACTTGATGAGGATGTTTCGCCCGTTGAGGGCGTTGAGATACTGTCCGTAAGAAAGGGGAGGGCAGTGGCGGAGTCGCTTCCCGGTGACTGTATAGTCATCTCCTCGGATACCCTGGTGGAGCTCGGCGGCGAGCCCCTTGGCAAGCCTACCTCGCGTGAGGACGCCTACCGTATGCTGAAGCTTCTCTCGGGCAGATCTCATAACGTTCATACCGGCGTTGCCGTCCACTTCGGCGGGCGCGTGATCTCGGGCGTAGCCTCGGCGCGTGTTAAGTTTAAGCCGCTTACGGACGGCGAAATTTACGCCTATATAGACGGCGGAGAGCCTATGGACAAGGCAGGCGCTTACGCTATTCAGGGCGAGGGAGGCAAATTCATAGAAGGATACGAGGGCGGCTTCGACACCATTATGGGACTCTCGGTGAGCCTTACAAAAAGCCTTATTGACAGAATAACCGGAGAGAATAATGACTAAGAAGGAAAAAAGGGAGCGCCTCGCGCTTATCGTCGAGCGCTTTAAGGAAATATATCCCGAGGCGACCTGCGCGCTGGAGTATAACGGGGACCCGTGGCGTCTTTTGATCATGGGCAGGCTGTCGGCGCAGTGCACTGACGCGAGAGTGAATATCGTGTGCCGTGAGCTGTTCTCGGTCTTTCCGGACGCTCGCGCCATGGCGTACGGCAGCCTTGACGAGATCGAGCGCATCATCAAGCCGTGCGGACTTTATCGCATGAAGGCAGCGAATATCAAGGATGCCTCCCGTATGCTCGCTGAGGATTTTGACGGAGTGCTGCCGCAAAGCATGGATGAGCTCCTGAGGCTGCCCGGCGTAGGACGTAAAATCGCCAATCTCGTGCTCGGCGACGTGTACGGTCTGCCTTCGGTGGTCTGCGATACTCACTGTATGAGAATATGCGGACGGCTTGGTATGTACAGCGAGGATCTGAGAGACCCTAACAAGATAGAGAAGATATTGCTCGAGCTGTTACCGTACGGCGAGGGGGCGGATTTTTGCCACCGGATCGTCAATTTCGGCAGAGAGGTTTGCTCGGCTCGTTCACCGCGGTGCGCCGAGTGCCCCGTCAGCGACCTCTGCGAGCATTACATAAGAGGTGATAAAAATGTCGGATAGGATCAAGATCTCTCATCCCATAGTGGTTGAGGGGAAGTACGATAAGAGCACTTTGCTTTCGATCTTTGACACCGCGGTCATAACCGTCGGCGGCTTCGGCGTGTTTAATTCAAAGGAAAAGCAGGCACTTCTCAGACGTATAGCCTCGGGCGGCATCATAGTTCTGACCGACTCTGACGGAGCCGGCAAGCTCATACGCTCATTCCTTAACGGTATCATACCCAAGGATAAGATATATAACCTCTATATTCCTAAGGTCGAGGGCAAGGAAAAACGCAAGAGCTCTCCGTCCAAGGAGGGACTCCTGGGCGTCGAGGGGATGGGCAGGGAAGCGCTTGTCAGCGTGCTCGCTCCGTTTATAGTCACAAACGGCGATAACGGTGACAAACCCCAAAAAAGCGCGGAAATGATAACTAAGGTTGACTTTTACATGGATAAGCTCACCGGGGCGGAAAACTCCGCCGCGAGACGTGATGAGCTTGCCGGGTATTTTGGTCTCCCTGACGGCATGAGCGCAAACGCGCTGCTTGAGGCACTTAATATCATAACGGACAGGGAAGGGTACAGGCGCGCGGCGAGCGCGTTGTACGGGTCGGAGCGCACGCAGCCCGGCGCGTCCTCGGAGGATGCCTGACGCGGATGAGATGATCCCGCCCCGCCGCGATCCGCGCCTTACGGCTTTGTTTTTTCGTTGTGCGACAGATTTTTATCTCAGCTGCGCGGCTCGGTGATATTGACGAAAATAAAAGGTAATATCCTCGCGGGCAATATTTTTTAAATTCTTCTTTACTTTTACGATTTTATATGATATAATATAAAATTGAGGTGCGCGGGCGTGTCCCGGCACTCGTAGATCAAGCATTATTTATTATTTTTTATATGGAGGAAAAGCCAATGATAGCCAGAAAGAAAATTTCTATGGATGGTAACACCGCTGCCGCTCATGTTTCTTACGCGTTCACAGAGGTTGCCGCTATCTACCCTATCACCCCTTCCAGCCCTATGGCTGAAGTAACAGACACTTGGTCCGCTTCTGACAAAAACATCTTCGGCGAGCCCGCGAAAAACATTTTCGGCGAGAACGTCAAGGTCGTTGAGATGCAGTCCGAGGCAGGCGCAGCAGGTGCTGTTCACGGTTCTCTCGGAGCAGGTGCTCTTACCACTACTTACACCGCATCGCAGGGTCTTCTTCTTATGATCCCCAATATGTACAAGATCGCCGGTGAGCTTCTTCCTTGCGTTATTCACGTATCCGCAAGATGTGTAGCTTCCCACGCTCTTAACATCTTCGGCGATCACTCTGACGTGTACGCTTGCCGTCAGACCGGCTTTGCTATGCTTGCTGAAACCAACGCGCAGGAAATCATGGATCTCGGCGCGGTAGCTCACCTTGCTACCATCAAGTCGAGAGTGCCCTTCCTTAACTTCTTCGA
This sequence comes from uncultured Ruminococcus sp., assembly GCA_964460165.1. GTDB lineage: Bacteria > Bacillota > Clostridia > Oscillospirales > CAG-272 > UBA1740. Next base: position 5,737 of record CAYWPS010000089.1, read on the forward strand.
CGGCTTCAGAACCTCTCACGAGATTCAGAAGGTTGCCGCTTGGGATTACAAGGACCTCGCGGATATGGTTGATTGGGATGCGGTCCAGGCATTCCGCGACAGAGCTCTCAACCCCGAGCACCCCGTGCTTCGCGGCTCGGCTGAGAACGGCGACATCTTCTTCCAGCACAGAGAGTCCTGCAACCCCTACTACGACGCGCTTCCCGCGATCGTTGAGGAGTATATGGACAAGGTCAACGAGAAGCTCGGCACTAACTACAAGCCCTTCAACTACTACGGCGCGCCCGACGCTGAGCGCGTAATTATCGCTATGGGCTCCGTTTGCGACGTTGCCGAGGAGGTTATCGATTATCTTCTTGCTAAGGGCGAGAAGGTCGGTCTTGTTAAGGTAAGACTTTACAGACCCTTCGTTGCAGCAAAGCTTGCCGAGGCAATTCCCGCGAGCGCAAAGGTCATCTCCGTTCTTGACAGAACCAAGGAGCCCGGCTCTCTCGGTGAGCCTCTCTACCTCGACGTTATCGCCGCTCTCAACGAGGTTGGCAGAAGCGTTAAGGTTCTTGGCGGCAGATACGGTCTCGGCTCCAAGGATACCACTCCCGCTTCCATCTTCGCGGTATACGAGAACATGGCAGGCGAGCAGAAGAATCACTTTACCATCGGTATCGTGGACGACCTCACCGGTCACTCCCTTGATGAGAAGCCCGCTCCCGACACCGCTCCCACCGACATGATCCAGTGCAAGTTCTGGGGTCTTGGCGGCGACGGTACCGTTGGCGCTAACAAGAACTCCATCAAGATCATCGGCGACCACACCGATAAGCATATTCAGGCATACTTCCAGTATGACTCCAAGAAGACCGGCGGTATCACCATTTCTCACCTCAGATTCGGCGATTCCCCCATCAAGTCCTCTTACTACATCAACAAGGCTGACTTCGTTGCTTGTCACAACTCGGCATATCTTAACAAGTACGATATGATCTCCGACGTTAAGCCCGGCGGTACCTTCCTTCTTGACTGCCAGTGGACCGATGCGGAGCTTGATGCTCACCTTCCCGCATCCGTTAAGTCCTACATCGCTGACAACAACGTTAAGTTCTACACCATAAACGCGACTCAGCTCGCTATCAGCCTCGGTAACGCTAAGGTCAAGAACACCGTGCTTCAGTCCGCGTTCTTCACTCTTGCTAACATCCTTCCCGCAGAAGAGGCTAACGGCTATATGAAGTATATGGCTACCAAGTCCTATCTCAAGAAGGGACAGGCTATCGTTGACCTCAACCACGCGGCTATTGATGCAGGTAAGGACGCTATCCATGAGGTAGCAGTTCCCGCCTCCTGGAAGGATGCGGGCAAGACCGCTCCCGCAGCAAAGGTAGAGGGCAAGAGACAGGATCTCATCGACTTCGTAAACGACGTAGTTGTTCCCGTTGGCGCGATGAAGGGTGACTCCCTCACCGTTGGCACCTTCGCAAAGTATGCGGACGGTACCTTCCCCCAGGGCTCTGCGGCTTACGAGAAGAGAGGCGTTGCGGTTACCGTTCCCCAGTGGAATCCCGAGGCATGTATCCAGTGTAACAACTGCGCGTTCGTATGTCCTCACGCTTGTATCCGTCCCTTCGCTATGACCGAGGAGGAGG
>CAYWPS010000090.1:0-6060 GCA_964460165.1 uncultured Ruminococcus sp.
GGCTGCATACCGTACCGCAGTTGACGCACGCGCCCTCGTACCACGAGTGGCTGCAATCGCCGGAGCTGTTGGCGCGCAGGGCGACGGTCACCTCGTGACCGAAGGAGCTTAACGGCGTGTCTTCGTTTATTCTGACGTCGCCGTCCTCGGTAACGGCTACCCAATAGCCGCCGCGAATACTCTCGTCGTAATCAATAGTGAGATACATACTTACGAACTCGCGGAAGATTGCGGAGTAGGGCAGATAATACTGCGCGTTATCGTATGTAACGCAGATCGGGTTATCGATGCCGCCGGACATATATCCGCAGCTTGTACAGGTTGCGCCGTCAAAGACGTGGTTGCATATCAATCCGCAATGTTCGCACTGCGTGAGATTCCACATATGCTCGCACTGCTTGCCGCATACTGCGCATTTTCCGTTACTCCAGCTTCCCTCGTGCATACAGGTGAAGCCGCACTTTTCGCAATAGTCGCCGTTCCATACATGCTCGCATGGCTTACCGCACTCGTTGCAATAGCCGCCTGCCCAGTATACGTGATGACACTCCGTTCCGCATACGTCGCAGGTGCTGCCGGTATAACTGTGCTGACAGGTATTGCCGCAGCTTGGACAGTAACCGTCCTGCCACTCGTGAGCGCAGTCGGGCGGCGTGGTTTTTTCTGTGAATCCGCAATAAATACAAGTGTCACCCTCAAAGGCGTGTTCACATTTATTGCCGCAGTAGAGGCATACGCTATCCGCGTATGTGTGGGCGCAGTCGATGAGACATACGGTGCATTTTCCGTCAACCAAGTTATGCTCGCACTCGTCTGCGCAGTTGACGCACACGCCGTTCTGCCATGAGTGGCTGCATGCCGTACCGCAGTAGGAGCATACGCCGTTCTGCCAGGAATGTTTGCAAGCAGTGCCGCAGCTCAGGCAGGCTCCGTTGCTCCAGTCGTGCCGGCAGTCCGTATCCTTGCTCTCGGATACGTACTTGCCGTACACCTTTACGGTTTCGGAGGTGTTATCCTTAACGTCGTTCCATAAGAACGGGATCTCGCAGCTCTCGTCGAGACACCAGCCGGTGAAGCTGTAGCCCTCCTTTTCTTCTGCCTCGGGCAGAGACAGTTCCTCATCAGCTCTGTTTGCCGTAACGGTATCGTAGAGCTCTCCGTCGATATAGAGCTCCAGCGTGAGTGTGCTATCCGCGGGATCTTCTCCAATGGTGAAAAGATCGCAGGAGGCAAACGCCGAGATAGCGAGCACCGCTACGAGAATAAGTGTAATAAGTCGTGTGATCTTCATAAGCTGCTCCTTTTAATTTACTTTTATATCAATATTGTAACATATCTCTGCCGGTGTGACAAGTGATATGAGCAAAATATTTATTAGTTTTTGTTTAAATTTTAACGATATTATTGACTTGCGTGTGAATTTGTGCTAATATGATATTTGGCGAGGGTTGGGAAATTCTCGCAGAAATGAGTTTATTATTAAAAAAACATAAAGGAGTTATCTAAAATGGCAACTTACAACAAGAAAACTATCGAAGACGTTGAAGTGTCCGGCAAGACCGTCCTTGTCCGCTGCGACTTTAACGTACCTATGAAGGACGGCGTTATCACCTCCGATAAGAGGATCGTTGGCGCTCTCCCCACCATTCAGTACCTTCTCAACAACGGCGCGAAGGTCATCCTTTGCTCCCACATGGGTAAGCCCCACAGCATTCTTACCGAGGGCTTCGGTCTTACCAAGAAGGAGAAGAAGGCAGTTGAGGCACTTCCCCAGGAGGAGCAGGCAGCTGCTACCGCGGAGTATCTTGCAAAGGCACTTGTAAACGATAAGAAGAAGCTTACTCTTAAGCCCGTATGTGCAAGACTCAACGAGCTCCTCGGCTCCGAGCTTGTAGTATTCGCTGAGGACATTATCGGCGAGGACGCTAAGGCTAAGGTTGCGGCTCTTGAGCCCGGCCATGCGGTTCTTCTTGAGAACACCAGATTTGACGCCCGCGAGACCAAGAACGGTGCGGATCTTGCTAAGGAGCTTGCTTCCTACGCTGACCTCTTCGTTAACGACGCTTTCGGCGCGGCTCACAGAGCTCACGCTTCCACCGCAGGCGTTGCTGATTACATCCCCGCGGTTTGCGGCTACCTCATCCAGAAGGAAATCTCCGTTATGGGTAAGGCGCTTCAGAACCCCGAGAGACCCTTCGTTGCTATCCTTGGCGGCGCAAAGGTTGCTGACAAGCTCAACGTTATCGACAACCTTCTTACCAAGGTCGATACCCTTATCATCGGCGGCGGTATGGCTTACACCTTCGCAGCTGCAAAGGGACTTGGCGTTGGTAACTCGCTCCTTGACGAGACCAAGCTCGACTACTGCCGCGATATGATGGCAAAGGCAGAGGCTAACGGCGTTCAGCTTCTTCTCCCCATCGACTGCGGCGTTGCAGCTTCCTTCCCCAACCCCATCGACGCTCCCATCGACGTTACCTACGTTGACGTAGAGAACATCCCCTCCGATATGGAAGGCCTTGACATCGGTCCTAAGACCGCAAAGCTCTTCGCTGATGCAGTTCTCTCCGCAAAGACTGTTGTCTGGAACGGTCCTATGGGCGTATTTGAGAACCCCGTTCTTGCAAAGGGTACCGTTGCGGTAGCCCAGGCTCTTGCTGACAGCGACGCGATCACCATCGTAGGCGGCGGCGACTCCGCAGCAGCGTGCGAGCAGCTCGGCTTCGCATCCAAGATCACTCACATCTCTACGGGCGGCGGCGCTTCCCTTGAGTTCCTTGAGGGTAAGGATCTCCCCGGTGTATCCTGTTTGCTCGATAAATAATCTCGCAAAGTGATATGTTGCACATCTTGTGCAACGTGATATGTATTTCATACGTGATATTCTGCGACAGCATTAACGCTGTCGCAGAGTGATATGCGCCTCTCGGCGCGTTGAAAAATATAATAAAAAAGGATTCAAAACAATGAGAAGATATGTAATCGCGGGCAACTGGAAGATGAATATGACTCCCAGTCAGACAAAGGCATTCATCACCGAGCTTGCTCCCATGGTGGCGGGACTTGATAAGTGCGATATCGTGCTTTGCGTTCCCTACGTAGATATTGCTACCGCTGTTGAGGCGGCAAAGGGCACTAACATTCACGTTGGCGCGGAGAACGTTCACTTCGCACAGAGCGGTGCGTACACCGGCGAGATCTCCGCTGATATGCTTAAGGAGATCGGCACCGAGTACGTTGTTATCGGACACTCCGAGCGCAGACAGTACTTCGGCGAGACCGACTCTACCGTTAACCTTCGTACCAAGGCGGCTCTTGCGGCAGGTCTTAAGGTCATCCTCTGTCTCGGCGAGGTGAAGGAGGAGAGACTCTCCGGCATCACCAACGAGGTCGTCAGAATGCAGACCAAGCTTGACCTCGCGGGCATCAGCGCCGACGAGCTCAAGAACGTTATCATCGCTTACGAGCCCGTATGGGCTATCGGTACCGGACTTACCGCTACTCCCGAGCAGGCTGACGAGACCTGCGGAGTTATCCGTGAGTGCATCGCCGAGCTTTACGGCAACGATGCGGCAGACGAGATCATCGTTCAGTACGGCGGCTCTATGAACGACGGCAACGCGGCAGAGCTTCTTGCCAAGGCTAACGTTGACGGCGGTCTCATCGGCGGCGCGTCGCTCAAGACCGATAAGTTCACCGCTATCGTTAAGGCAGCTAACGCATAATCGACCAATATAAACACAAAAGCGTTGCGGATCACCCGCAACGCTTTTTGTATGCCATTTTGTAAATGAAAATAGTCAAAATAATACTTATGGTTGAGTTTGCAAGCAGGATTCACAATTGCTTGATTTTCTTGATGCACTCATCGCATACAGAAACTGTTTTACTATTGATCTCACCTTTACACTATCTAATGCATACATTATATCATCTGTATGTCTATGTGCCAAGATGTAGTTTGAATTATAATGTATCTAATCAATACATTATATAACTTGGAGGTGAGTTATGAAACTCAGGATACTTGATATACTAGAAGAAAAGGGTAAAACAAAGTGTTGGCTCTATATTCAGCTTGGACTCAGCTATCAGAATTTTAACAAGATAGTCAACAACGAGACCAAGAGCATAAAGTTTGAGAATCTGAAAGCGATCTGCGATATTCTCGAATGCACTCCAAACGATCTTTTTGAAGAATACTGTGATAAATAAGCAGCAGCGGCGGCATGGATCTTTACGTGCCGCCACAAGTTTTTTATGGGTATTCGCATTGATCCGAAGCAGCTTTTATTTTTTTGAGAAAAAACCTCTCAACCTATTGATTTTATTATAATAAAGTGGTAGAATTGATTGATAAAAAGATTAGAGGTGACGGTTGTGAAAGCGAAAAGGGAAGGGTATTCGAGGACAGCAATAATTGCGCTTTGCTCGCTTGTATATTTCGTCAGCTATTTCTCGCGCAAGGACTTTGCCGCGGTGATGGCAGGGATGATATCCGAGGGCGCGATAGGCAGGGCTAACGCGGGACTTGTCGGTACCATGCTATTCGTATTTTACGGTATCGGTCAGCTTATCAGCGGATATCTCGGCGATAAGATCCGACCTAAATATCTTATAATAATGGGGCTTTCGGCGACCGCGGCGTGCAACGCGCTTATGCCGATCGTTTCCGAGGGAGCGATGATTGCCGTCTGGGGTGTAAACGGCTTGGCGCAGGCGATGCTCTGGCCGCCGATAGTAAAGATACTTTCCGCCAATCTTGATCACGGCACCTTCGTCACCGCCAATCTCGCGGTGAACACCGCCGCGCACGTTGCCACGGTATTGCTTTACGTGTTCGTGCCGATCTGCCTTTTATACATGAGCTGGCGGACGGTATTTATCACCGCGTCGGCTCTTGCGCTTGCCTCGATGGCGCTCTTTGCCATAGCGATGAGGCTGATTCTTCCGGAGCGCGCGCAGACCGAGGACGAGGATATTGAAAAGGACGGCGGCTCCGATCCTGCGGCAGAGCGTAGCGCGGAGCAGAGAAGAAGCTGCGGCGTGGAGCGAGGCATCCTCTCGATCATGAGAGAGTCGGGCATCTTTACCGCATTCGTTTGCATAGTTGTCTGCGGCTTTTTGCGCGACGGTATAGAGTCGTGGCTTCCGATGCTTTACTCCGAGGCATTTGGCAGGGACGTGTCCGAATCCACCCTCGTGTCGATAATTCTGCCTATATTCTCGATAATAAGCATTACTCTGGTCACCGCGCTTCACAAGAAGGGAGCGCTTCACAACGAGATCTCGGGCTCGGCGTTGCTTTTTGCGATCTCTCTTGCCTTGGCAATACCGCTTGCCTTCTTCGTTGCTATGGACGGCGTCTTTTTCAGCATTGCTTCGCTTATCCTTGCCGCGCTCATCTGCGCTTCGATGCACGGTGTGAATTTCCTGCTGATCTGCTGCCTGCCCGGCAGATTTACGAGGTTCGGCAGATCCGCTACCGTCAGCGGAGTGTGTAACAGCTGCGTCTATATCGGCGCGGCGATCTCCACCTACGGCATCGCTCTTATTTCCGAGGCTATGGGCTGGAGGAGTACCGTTATCTCCTGGTGCTTTATTCTCGTGGCAGGCATGATCTTCGCCGTTCTCTCCCACAAAAAATATACGGCTATGATAACGCGTGAGCAGGACTAATGCCGTAAATAACGGCTGAAATGTAAACTAATATATTAAAAATAAAGCCAAGAGGCGAGCGTTGCGCTCGCCTCTTTAATTATGAATACGCCGAGAGGAAGCAAGCGGAAATAGAAAAAGAAATATATCCTAAAAGCCTACGAATTAGCACAAAGAAAAGAGGTGAGCAGTGAGCCCACCTCTTATAAAACCTATTTCTTTTTCGGTTATACCGGAATCCACCGCCCGGGAAAGCGGAAAGATATGTTGCGCACAAAGCACCAAATTAGCAGAACTAATGCGAGGGGATTGTGAGGAGAAATTTTCGATTGCGCCCCGAAGGCGTATATGAATACGCCGAGAGGAAGCAAGCGGAAATAGAAAAAGAAATATATCCTAAAA
>CAYWPS010000090.1:6160-7274 GCA_964460165.1 uncultured Ruminococcus sp.
TGAGCCCACCTCTTATAAAACCTATTTCTTTTTCGGTTATACCGGAATCCACCGCATTAGTGGCAGATGCACTTCTCGCTGTCCTTGTCAAAAATGTGGATACGGGAAGCGTCGATAGCAACCTTGATCTTATCGCCGGAGTGAGCGGTGGAACGGGAAGAAACTCTTGCGATGATGTTCTTGCCGTTGGTAGCATCCTCCATGCCGTTGAAGCCGAGGTAGAGATAGATCTCAGCGCCCATAAGCTCGGTAACGTCAACGTCAACGTCGAGCACGGTGTCAGCCATGGAGCTGAGGTACATGGGCTCGTCGTGGATGCACTCGGGACGGATACCGAAGATGACCTCCTGACCGATGTACTCCTTGAGGTCGGGGTTGTTAGCCTTGTCGGCGGGAAGGGGGATCTCGGTGGTACCGAGAGTAGCGTAGAGGTCGTTACCCTTCTTAACAAGCTTTCCGGTGATGAAGTTCATCTGAGGAGTGCCTATGAAGCCTGCAACGAAGAGGTTGCAGGGGGTGTCGTAAAGGTTCTGGGGAGTGTCAACCTGCTGGATAACACCGTCTCTCATAACAACGATACGGGAAGCCATCGTCATAGCCTCTACCTGGTCGTGAGTTACGTAGATGAAGGTGGTCTCAACCTTCTTGTGAAGCTTGGTAAGCTCGGTTCTCATGCTCGCACGGAGCTTAGCGTCGAGGTTGGAAAGCGGCTCGTCAAGAAGGAATACCTTGGGATTACGTACGATAGCACGGCCGAGCGCAACTCTCTGCTTCTGACCGCCGGAAAGAGCCTTGGGACGTCTCTCGAGAAGGTGGCTGATGTCAAGGATTCTCGCAGCCTCCTCAACGCGTCTCTTGATCTCCTCCTTGGGAACCTTACGGAGCTTAAGACCGAATGCCATGTTGTCAAATACGGTCATGTGAGGATAAAGAGCGTAGTTCTGGAACACCATCGCGATATCTCTGTCCTTGGGAGCTACGTCGTTAACGTATCTGTCGCCGATGTAAAGCTCGCCCTCGGAAATCTCCTCAAGACCTGCGATCATACGAAGGGTAGTGGACTTACCGCAACCCGAGGGACCGACGAAGATAAGGAACTCCTTATCCTTGATCT
>CAYWPS010000091.1:0-7254 GCA_964460165.1 uncultured Ruminococcus sp.
AATCGGTTTGTTGCCGAAATGTTATCTCTTTTTCTGTTGGTTTTATGAAATCGTTACACGGCAACGATGAAATCTTCACTTCGTTCAGATGAAGGGGCTGCTTCATTTAGGCATAACCCAAAAAGAGCGAGGATTCCGTTGAAAAACACGGTTTCTTCGCTCTAATTTTATGCTTTGTTGGAATATATATAAAACTTAAATAACCGGACAAATTCCAATTTGTCGAGATGAAAGGTTCGATTTAGTTTGATATTGGCTCACCACAGAACAAGCACTCCAAACGGAGTGCTTTTTTTGTTCTGTGGTGACTTGTACTCGGAATCTCACCCGGCGCATGCGCCAAAGGCGCTTTGTGCTGGATTCGCATACGCCTGTTGGCAGAAGCGGTGTAAAATCCACGTTCAACGGCAGACATAATATTTTCCATAGCCGTTTCATTCTGCTTTTGCTCTTTTTCAAGAATGCTCAACGTGGAGCTTGCTTTTATCTGTGCTTCTTGTAACGCCAAAAGCCCTTTGATGATACGCTCTATTTGGTGTGACTTTTTCAGTTCAGTAATGATACTGTCAAGCACGAATTTTTCAAGCGTTTCCTTGCGGTAATTGACATACACTTTCGCCTTGAAAACACTGACTTTTTGCTCTTGCTGACATACAACTCTACCACAGTCGGTTTTTACCGACATGCACTTTCCTGGAGAGGCAAAAGTGCCAAAATCCCTTGCACTGTCGGCTCTGCCGGCAGATGCAATTCGGGTGAAAGTCGGTTATCGACATACATCCTTTCTCCTGCTTTGAAATCGGTAGCATCAATTTGTTGATTAAAAGCCGATTTTTTAGCCGTTTTACAGTCCTATTTTAGCTCACTTAGCGTTGCGTTCGCCAATGAAAAAGCGTGAAAAAATTAAGTCGTTTTTGCCTTGAAATTTGCGAGATATACCCCTCTCAAAACTGACGTGAAAACGTGGGTTTTTCGGGATAAAAACTCGCTACAAGCGTCGATAAAATCTTCCGAGGCTAACTGTATCACGTCGCATTTTAACGCCCACACAAGCGAAATTCGTTGTAATTATTATACCACAAAACTTGTGATTTGTAAAGTGGATAGATGTACCTGCACGTGCACATTTGGATTGTTTTTACACCAATAAAACGCTCAATATTCTTCTTTGTTTTAGGTATGCAAAATTTTTGTATAAAAAACAAGGTCCGGGGAATGACAGACCTTGTTAATTGCGTGTGGTTATTGTGCCTTAAATTTCAGCATCAACGAAAGGTATTCTTCTTCGAATTTTTCCTTCACTTTTGCCGAACGGAAAAGCCTTCCGCCTTTTCCAAGCGGTCTTATGTAATCATCACCGTTTTGGTATATTCCGTATTCGTCATATATTTTAAATTTCAAGGCTTCAAATTTTGCGAACTGTGTGGTCTCAAAGGTATGAGGGGAGATCCAAAGCACTTCAAGATTTGGTATATTGATAAGATTATCAATATTTCCGTCAGAACACATTGCACATTCGAGTGTAAGCTCCTTTAAATTCGGAAGCTTTGTCAAAGGATAAAATGAATCAACGTAAGAAAGCTTGTCGAGTCTTGACATTAAAGTGCTTATTCCGAAATATTCAAGACTTTTTGCCTCGGATATTTCGTTAAGATTGGTTAACCGGGTGTTTGAGACGTATTCAAGCACCTTTAAGCTTGGCGTTTTTGTAAAATCCCAAAAATGCAGAAGCTTTGGAGCATAATCTATTAAAACGCATTCAAGATTTGGGAAATTCTCAAGTCCTGCAAGTGTTTCAAGCCTAAAATCCGCAAAGCTGATCGCCTTTATTTCTTTGGGTATTACCGAAAGGAGATCCTCAAATTCGCTCTTCTTTGATATTTTATATCTGCACCATACGGTGTCGCTTTCGGAAATATTGTCGGTGTATTTGTCGATGCCAAAATAAAGCGCAATGTCGTGCGTGTAATGAGGGCAGTTTTTGCACAATGTTTGATATTCTGCGTAAAGATCCCAACCGCCACGGCTCATATCAAAATATCCAAGCTCGTAAAACTTTTCGGTGCAGCCTACCGCCTCTCTTGTATCAGAGCTGCAATGCCACTGTATGTATTCTTCTATATAATCTTCAGGTGTTTTCCAAGATTTCATCGATGTTCCTCAATATCAATTGTTCATTCAAACTGATACCAAATGATATATTCAGAGCGTTCTAAATATGCTATTTTTCCAACATATTCAACCTCTGTGCTTAAACTGTAATCGGTTTGCATTTTTAATTCTATTACTTTATCTTCATAGGTAACAACAACTTTGTTAGTTGAATTTATTCCACCGCTTGAGCCATCTTTTATTATGATTTTTGCGTCCTCTATCAAAACGTAAGATTGCTCAGAATAATCTTTAATCACCGGCGTAATCTCCACGAATTGAAATATCATCAAACCAACGGAGCAGATTGCTGTTAACAAAATTAAAGCAATTTGTTTTGCTTTTGAATTTAAAAGTTTAAATTTAATTACACCGACGGTTACTAAAACAAGTATCAAGACCAAGGCACCGATCAGTGCAGCATTAAAGAGAAATGAATTGTATAATTTCTCAATATTAACAATGATTTTACTCTCCATAATTACCTCATTTTACTTTTTGCGAGAAGCTTTTTGCAGATCAACGATCCAACTCCTCTTGGCGAGCTTTAGTATTCGGTTAAATCCCACAGTCGTGCTATCGAATGAAATAATTCGCTTTTTGTTTGTGTCATACAGTTTAATCGACTTGTTGTTGCCAATTATGATTTTTCTATATTTAACGTCGCTCCAAGAAATTTCCCTTCGGCGTCTCCAACAAAGCACGAGGTATTCTTCTTTCATAATCGTTTTGTTGATAATACATTTGTACGAAAACATTGTTGGCAATATAGGGAGTAGGCAAAATCCGAGAACTAAAAACAAAATTCCTATCTCTTCGCTCAAAAAAATCAACAAAAGCGCTCCAACCGTAATAGAAACCAATGATGCACCAAGCAAAGCCAGATTAAAAGCCTTTCCATTTCGTGCGACAAATTCTCCGCCGGGAAGATCTAAACTTTCGCCTTCTGCCGAAGATTCAAAAATATCATTTAATGCTTTTCCGAGGCCGTTTGGGTATGTACTCATTTCCGTTTCCCCTTAAAGTGAAATATTATTAACACCGCGCCACCAATATTTTTCAATCAGTGCTTTTGTCTTTTTGGTTTTTGTAACGGTGTTGATAGCTCTTCCGTTTCTTTTCATATTCTTATGCGAGATAACGTAATCCTTCCAGAAAAACAGATTTTCATAAAAGGTGTCAAAGCTCGTGTTAATACCGTTAATATCGCTCCAAGGTATGTAATTACAGCTCTTTATTCTGTAAAACGTTTTTATTCCGTCTTTGTTGATAATATAACTGTGAGGCACGAATAGGAACAAGCACAAAGAAAGTCCTATACCCGAAGCACAAAGAACCCCACCAACCGCATAATTTACTATACTTTCACCAAGTAAAAACATCATGCTTAAAACGATGGCTACGACGGGCAGAACCATATAAAGTATATATTTGGGATTGATTATCTTCTTCATATTGGTTTCTTATTCCCTTTGTTATTTATTGATTTTGACCAATTATATCATACATTCATGCAATTGTCAATCTGACATCTTTAGCAGCAAGAATGAAAAAATAACAAAAACGGTGATTATAAAAATTAAAATGTTGCAGTTTGACTTTCTTTCAATTGTTGTCACGCTTTCCGGCAAAGTGATTTGCAGCTACGAGTATATATAACGCATCGCCGTCAGACCGTCTGCTTTTTTCTGCAAAATATGCTTTCATATCCAACGGTGTAAATTATGTACGGCGTATTATTTCGTATTTGCGCTTAATGTTACAAAACCGCTTGATAAATCCCCACGCCCGTGATATAATAAAGAAAAAAAACTGAAGGAGACTGACGTATGAAGGGCTGGCTGATCGTTAACGGTTTTATAGGTACGGATAAGTTCCGCGAGCTGTACGGATATTTGTCACGCGCCGCGCAAAGACGCGGTATTGCGCTTGAGATAAAAGCCGCAGACTCGCTCACGAGTGCCGTAGGAAAGAAAATATGCGGCAGCGACCGCCCCGACTTCGTACTGTTCTGGGACAAGGATATCTACCTTGCAAGACAGCTTGAGGCTGAGGGGCTCCGCCTGTTCAACTCTGCGGAGGCTATCGGGATATGCGACAGCAAGATACTCACCGCGCTTGCCCTTAGCGGCAAGGTGAGGACGCCGGGGACGGTAATTTCTCCGAAGACCTTTGAGGGCGTGGGCTACACACGGCTTGATTTCCTGGAAAACGCTACACGGGTGCTGGGATTGCCCATAATAATCAAGGAAGCCTACGGCTCATTCGGCGCGCAGGTCTACCTTGCGAGGACACTCGATGAAGCGAAGGAGATAGTTTCAAGGCTTGGTCACAAGGAATTTATCATGCAGGAATTTATCTCCGAGAGCGAGGGACGGGACGCGCGCGTGAACGTGGTCGGCGGACGTGTAGTCTCGGCTATGGAGAGATATAACGAAAATGACTTCCGCTCCAATATCTCAAACGGAGGAAGGATGAGGAAAATCGACCTTACGGCAGAGATAAAAAAAGCAGCCCTTGATGCCGCCGAGGCTATCGGACTCGACTTTGCCGGCGTGGACGTTCTCTTTGGCAAGGACGGTCCTATCGTATGCGAGGTCAACTCCAACCCGCACTTCAAGAGCTCGCTAGATTGCACGGGCGTGGATATGAGCGAGGAGATAATAGAATATATCGCGAGGTGCATCGGATGAAGGGCATACTGCTTTACGACGAGATGGGCAGACGGCGCAACGAATGGTTTATCGCAAGGCTTATCGAGGCGGCGCGCGAGCGCGGATGTGAGCTTCAGCTCGTGATAACCGACGAGGACTTCGGCAGCGCACTCACTCCCCTGCCCGATTTTGCCATAGTACGTACCATCAAGCCCGAGCTTAACGCAAGACTGGAGAGCCTCGGCATACCGACGTACAACAACAGCGCTACCTCGCGCATCTGTAACGACAAGTGGCAAACCTATCTTTTAGCAAGGGAGCTCGGTATCGAAGCTATGGAAACGCATTTGGTAAATGACGATAGCACTGCCGATACCCTCACCTATCCCGCGGTGCTTAAATCGGTCGACGGTCACGGCGGCAGCGAGGTTTTTCTCGTCAAAAACGCTTGCGAATGTAAACAAAAGCTTTCAATATTAAGGGGCAAACGCATAATAACACAGGAGCTGTGCGACGAGCCGGGTGTGGACATGCGTGTTTATGCTCTCGGAGAGCGGACACTTGCGGCGGTAAAGCGCACGTCAAGCAGCGACTTTCGCTCAAACTTCTCGCTCGGCGGCAACGCAGAGCTTGATACGCCCGCGCAGTATATGCAGGATATTATAAAAAAGCTACGCGCGAAGCTACGCTTTGACTTCGTCGGTATAGACTTCATACGCCACGGCGGCAGCTGGGTGCTGAACGAGATAGAGGACGTCGTAGGTACGAGAATGCTCTATTCCCTCACCGATATCGACGCCGCGGATGAATATATTGAATATATAATAAGTAAGGTAAAATAAAAAATCCCTTAACGCACATACCGAAAATCCGGTGCGTTGAGGGATTTTTTATTTCATCAGCTCCCGGACCTTGATTCGAGAAAGCTGCAAAAGGCGCGAAAATATACGTCCGGGAGTTAATATCCGCTGATGGGGAGAGCTTCATTATCCGACCCCTTCGTTATCTCCAGGATCTTTACATAATAGCTCATAGTCGGGCTGACCTCTACCAGTATTCTGTCTCCCCTCTTATGCCCCATAAGAGCCGAGCCGAGAGGCGACTCCTTGCTGATATAGCCCTCAAGAGCGTTCTGGCGAAGGGTGGTTACTATCTGTATCTCTCGCTCCTTTGCCGCCTTCTCGTTGAAGATCCTTACCCGGTCAAAAAGCGACACGGTGTCAGCATCGCCCCCTATTTCGATAACCTTGGCAGTGCGTATCATATTCTCAAGGTATCGTATCCTGCCCTCGTTCTTACGCTTCTCGCGCTTTGCCTCCTTGTACTCGGCGTTCTCTGAGAGGTCGCCGAACTCACGCGTGCGCCTCATCTCCGCCATAAGTCTGGGAGCTAGCTCTACGCGGCGGTATCGTATCTCCTCCTCCATCTTCTTTATATCAACCTCTGTAAGCTCGTCGTACATAACAACCCCCTCTTGTCTTTTTATTAATTCTATCACATTTAAGTTTAAAAAGCAATATCATTTTTCCCAAGCCTTCAGCATAGGCTGATATGGGCACGGTAACGCTTTAAAAATATAAAAAACTCACTTGCATTTTTTATTGCGTTATGATATAATAGTCGTAGTAGATGTTTCTACAAATAATCAAAAAAATAAAAAAGGAGAATAATATGGAAACTATTAAGAAAATCTTTCCTTATTCTTTTAAAGCAAAAAAAGACATCGGTGCGTTGATCGTTAATATTATTATCCAACTCTTGATCGGTGTTGTAGCCGGCGTATTGATCGGCATATTGGCAAAGGTTCCGATCGTCGGAGTTATCATCGGACTGCTCGGCGGCCTTGTCGATCTGTATGTTCTCGTAGGTATCGTGTTAGCAATACTCGATTATCTTAAGGTACTTAAATAAACGATAACATCTATCAAAAAGGGTTGCTTCATTAGCGTGATACTCCAAGCGGAGTATCACGCTAACTCTATTCGCCTTCAGCGAGTTCTATTGCTACGCAGTGATATTTGCTTCGCAAGTTTATAGGCGAATAGAATATCACTGAAGCCGTAAGGCTTCAATATCACTGTCGCTGTGCGACAATATCACTCTTTGCGTCAGCAAAGAATATCACTTTATACCAACAGAAGAGAGGGCATTTCGGTTTTTCTGAACCGTCTGTTCTCTCTTTCTGCCTGTAATAAGGGTTTGGGCTTAGCCCATACTGCATTTGTCCAGACAAACGCAATGCTCGCATTTAGCGAGATTTTCAAATTTTCCGCTAAGAACATCACCCTTTCAGGCGCAGCCCCTTTGGTACAATATAAGCACAACACAATTCATTTGAAGTGGATTGAGCGTTGTGCTTATTTTTGTTATAATGAGAATGCAACGGTCTGACGGCAGCCCCTTAGAGCTTCGCGTTCGTAATAAAAACTGTCAGCCGCATTCTTGTTAT
>CAYWPS010000092.1:0-7166 GCA_964460165.1 uncultured Ruminococcus sp.
GAGATAGTTCTCACGTACTTCTACCCGAAGCCGTATATGCAATACGGCGAGCTTGGTAGAATACGGGGGAAATATCCGAAAATTACTTGCCCATGCCTTTGCGGGTGAGTGCTATGCGGTTCTTCTTCAGATCCACATCCTTAATAAGAACCTCGATAACGTCGCCTACCGAGAAAAGATCGGAGGGACGCTTTACGAACTTATCGGACATCTCGGAAATGTGGAGAAGACCGTCGTGGTGAACGCCGATATCTACGAAGCAACCGAAGTCGATAACGTTACGTACGGTGCCCTTGAGCTGCATACCGGGCTTAAGGTCGGTGATCTCAAGAACGTCGGTGGAAAGAATGGGAGCGGGAGCGTCGTCACGGATGTCACGACCGGGCTTCTCAAGCTCACCGATAATATCAAGAAGGGTGGGCTCGCCGCAGCCGAGCTCCTTTGCAAGCTTTGCGGTGCCGTACTGCTCCGCCTTGAACTTAAGGAGCGCAAGTCCCGCGGTGCCGACGTCCTGGGTGGTGAAGCCGAATCTGCGGAGAAGATCCTCCGCGATAGCGTAGGACTCGGGATGAACGCCCGTGTTGTCAAGGACGATTCTGCCACCGGGAATCCTTAAGAAGCCCGCGCACTGAAGGAACGCCTTGTCGCCTATCTTCGGAACCTTGAGGAGCTGCTGACGGGTCTTGAACTCACCGTTCTCCTCTCTGTACTTAACTATATTCTTCGCCGCGGTCGCGTTTATACCCGAAACGTAGGAGAGAAGCGAGTAGGACGCGGTATTCAGGTCAACGCCAACGCCGTTTACGCAGTCCTCAACGACGCCGCCGAGGGTGTCGGTGAGTCTGTTCTGCTTCATATCGTGCTGATACTGACCGACGCCGATAGCCTTGGGCTCGATCTTAACGAGCTCCGCGAGGGGATCCTGAAGTCTGCGAGCGATGGAAACAGCGGAGCGCTGCATAACGTCGAACTCGGGGAACTCCTCTGCCGCGAGCTTGGACGCGGAGTAAACCGAAGCACCCGCCTCAGATACGATGGTGTACTTAACACCCTTGGGGCAAAGAGGATCGCGGAGAACTCTCTCTGCTATAAATCTCTCAGACTCACGGGAAGCCGTGCCGTTGCCGATGGAGATGATGTCAACGTTATGACGCTTTACAAGGCGGAGAACAACGGTCTTGGACTTCTCGAGATCGTCCTCGTTGTCTCTGCCCTTTGAGCGGAAGGGATAGATAACCGCGGTGTCAAGCACCTTGCCGGTCTGATCGACTACCGCAAGCTTACAGCCGTGACCGTAGCCGGGGTCGTAGCCGAGAACTACCTTGCCCTTGATGGGAGATACGAGAAGAAGGTTGCGAAGGTTCTCGGAGAACACCTTGAGTGCGCCCTCGCAGGCGTCGTCAAAGAGGCTGGTTCTGACCTCTCTCTCGATCGCGGGGAACAGGAGTCTGTCGTAAGCGTCGGTAAGAGTCTCCATAAGGTAAGGAAGAGCGGGAGACTTCTTATTCGTAACGACTCTTGATACGAGCTGTGCGATACCCTCGTCCTTGTTGAGAGTCACGCTGACCTTAAGGAAGTCCTCCTTCTCGCCGCGGTTGATAGCGAGAACTCTGTGTCCCTTAAGCTTCTTGATAGGCTCGGAGAAGTCGTAGTAGTTATCGTAAACCGAGGACTCCTCGGTAGTACCCTTGGTGGTGATAGAGCCGTTTGCCATAGTGAAGGCTCTGAGGAGCTTACGGATCTCGGCGTCGTTGGAGACGTCCTCCGCGATGATATCGGACGCGCCCTGAAGCGCCGCCTTGGCATCGGGGACCTCCTTGCCCTCCTCCTCTGAAATGAACTGCTCGGCATATACGTCGATCGCGGGATCATAGCTGTCGCGCTGCTCCATAATGTACTGAGCGAGGGGCTCAAGTCCCTTTGCTCTCGCAACCGATCCTCTGGTGGATCTCTTGGGCTTGAAGGGTCTGTAAATATCCTCGAGCTCTACGAGCGTCTTTGCGTTATTGAGCGCAAAGGTGATCTCGGGAGTGAGCTTCTCCTGCGCCTCGATGAGCGCGGAAATGGTAGCCCTTCTCTCCTCGAGGTTGCGAAGGTAAGAAAGTCTGTCGTTAAGCTCACGGAGCGTAGTGTCGTCAAGACCGCCCGTAACTTCCTTACGGTATCTTGAAATAAAGGGTATGGTGTTACCCTCGTCGATAAGCGCTACGGTTGCCTCAACCTGTTCCTCTTTGACGCTGAACTCCTGCGCCAATGTCTTTAAAATATCCATAAGATCTCCTTAAAAGATGAAAATAACTAATTCTGTTTTTCGAGAAGGGCTATCTCGTCCTTCGTGAGCAATCTGTACTCCCCGCGAGAGAGTGAGGTGTCAAGCTCTATGCCTCCGAAGGATATACGCTCGAGCGTCACGACCCTGTTATGAGTCGAGGCTACCATTCTCTTTATCTGGTGGTACTTCCCCTCCGTGAGAGTGATAAAGCCGCCCATTCTGTCACCGTCGAGCTCGATGATCGCGCTCTTGCACTCATAGCCGTCGGCAAGAGTCACACCGTCACGGAACTCCTCCTCGACCCCGTCTTTCATCGGCTCTGCCGCGGTGAAGCGATAGACCTTCGGCACGTGGTGCTTCGGTGAGAGAACACGGTGAGCGAGCGGACCGTTATTAGTGAGTATCATAAGTCCCGTCGTATCTCTGTCAAGTCTGCCTACGGGAAAAAGCTCCATCTTGCGAAGCTCGCCGTCAAGAAGCTCGGTGACGACCGGAAGCTTTGAATCCTCGGTCGCGCTGACGTAGCCCTCGGGCTTGTTCAGCATAACGTAGGTGTGCTTACGGTAGGATATCTCCCTACCCTTGTACACTATGCTCTGCCGCTCGGGATCGACGTGTGCTGACGAATCCTTGATCGCAACACCGTCCACGAGCACCTGCCCGGCTCTGCACGCGGCTCTCGCCTCGGATCTCGACGCGATACCCATATCCGATAAAAGCTTGTCTATACGCATACAAACCTCCGTCACGATATCACATTAATTGCCATTTTATATTTTAACACATATTCGCCGGTTTGTAAAGAGCATTTCCAAAACTTCTTTAAAATATTTTATATATTTAAAGAAAAAGCGCTTGTGTCTCACACCGTGGTGCAAGCGCAAGCGCCGTTTTCCCGAGGGTTATTTTGCCGTCTCGAGCTGATTTTTCTTAAACTGCAGCGTATAAAGGCCGTAGTATCTTCCCCTCTTTGCAAGCAGCTCAAAGTGATTGCCCTCCTCAACGATCTCGCCGTGGGAAAGAACGATTATCTTATCCGCGTGCTGAATTGTGGAAAGACGGTGAGCGACTATAAGCATAGTGCCGATATTCTTGATCCTCTCGAGCGAGTCCTGAATAAGCAGCTCGGTCTCGGTATCGATGTTTGCGGTAGCCTCGTCGAGAATGATGACCGAGGGCTTATGCACTATCGTCCTCGCAAATGATAGAAGCTGTCTTTGTCCCGCGGAGAAGTTGTTACCCCTCTCACGCACCTCCTCGTCAAGTCCGAGAGAGAGCTTGTCGATGAAGTGATCGGCGTTTACGTAACGGCAGGTTCTGAGGACCTCCTCGTCTGTGATCGAGTCATCGCGCAGAACGATATTCGAGCGGATAGTACCCGAGAAGAGAAATACGTCCTGAAGCATCTGACCGAAGTGGCGGCGGAGCGACGAAAGCTTAATACGCTTTATGTCTATGCCGTCAATAAGTATCTGACCCTTCTGTATATCGTAGTTACGGCAGATGAGCGAGAGTATCGTGGTCTTGCCCGAGCCGGTAGAGCCGACGAAGGCAACGGTCTCTCGCGCGTTTACCTTGAAGGAGACGTCGCGAAGCACCCACTCGCCCTCGTTATAGGCGAACCACACGTTTTTGAACTCTATATCGCCCTCGACCGTCTCAAGCTCGATGGCGTCGGGATAATCCACGACCTCAGGCTTCATATCGAGGACGGTAAATATCTTCTCCGCCGAGGCGAACGCGGACTGAAGCCTGTTGAACTGCTCGGCAAGGCTCTGTATGGGGTTATAGAACTTCGAGGTGTACATATAGAAGGACACGAGAATATCGCTCGTGATCTTCTGTCCGAGGAAGCTTGTATCCTTGATAACGCCCCTTGCGGAAAGGTAAAGAAGCGCCAGCACCGAGGAAATATAGAGCATATAGACCATAGGTCTGAATATACCGAAGACAAAGATCTCCTGATGCTTGGATTTGCCGAGGTGGCGGTTTTTCTTCTCGAACTCTGCCGCCTTCTCCGCCTCGCGGTTGAATATCTGAGTGACCTTGATGCCCGAGAGGTTCTCGGAGAGGAAGGTGTTGATATCCGTGGTCGCGTCCTTGACCTTGCGGTAGGCGCGGCGCGAGAACTTTCTGAAAATAACGGTGAAAAGAACGATAAACGGCACGAAGCAGAGCACCATCAGCGTGAGCTGATAGTTGAGAAGCAGCATTGCCGCAAATACGCCGATTATGGTGAAGGTGTTTTTCACGAGATTCACCAAGAGGTTGGTGAACATCATAGAGATGGCGTTGGTATCGTTGGCTACTCTGGTAACGAGCTTGCCGACGGGGATCTGATGGAGCTGGGAGTGCGAAAGGCTCTCGATATGGACGAAGACGTCCTCACGAAGCTTAGAGAGTATCTTCTGTCCGACCTTCTGGAGTATGATCGACTGAATATAGGTCGAGACAAGCGACATAATGAGTATACCGGCGTAAACTGCCACGTAGGCAAGGAGCTCGGACATTTCAAACTGCCCCGAGAGCAGCTTCTCGATCTTACCGATAAGCAGGGGCGAGACGATCTCGTAGGAGATAGCGACGAGCATTATGAAGCCGACGAGCACAAAGCTCTTGATATGCGGCTTCGCATAAACGAGAAGCCGCTTTATGATCTCGCTGTCCTTGATGTTCCGGTCAAAGCCGATAGCCTCCTTCTTATTCTTCATAAGGGCGTATGCGAGTATGAAGATAAGGGAGAACATGCCGATTATCGCGCCGAGGATCAAAAGAGGATAATATTCGTACATTTTACACGCCCTCCTTCTCTTCCTCGAGCTTCTGCAGCTCTACCATCGTTGCATATTCGGGGCAGCCCGAGCACAGCTCGTCGTGAGAGCCGACCGCTATCACCCTGCCGTCCTCGATGAAGACGATCTTGTCCATCTTCTCGACCGTGGATATACGGTGAGCTATGAGGATCGTGGTCTTGCCGCGTCTGTTCTCGCGCAGATTGGATATGATAACCCGCTCGGTCTCGGTGTCCACCGCCGATACGGAGTCGTCAAGTATGAGTATGTTAGCGTCCTTCATAAGAGCGCGCGCTATGGAGATCCTCTGCTTCTGTCCGCCGGATACGGTGACTCCGCGCTCGCCGAGCACGGTCGCGTACTGATGCGCGAACTCGGAGATATTATCGTGCACGTCCGAGAGTCTGGCGGCTCTGATGACGTCGTCGGTGTTGCCGCCGTCGGTCGCGAAGGCGATATTGTTCTCTATCGTGTCGCTGAAAAGGAAGTTGTCCTGCGGAACGTACGCTGAATACTTGCGCACGGTCTTGATGGGAATGGAGTTGACGTCGTGTCCGTCAACAAAGAGTGTGCCGTCGGGGACGTTATACGTCCTTAGTATAAGATCCACTACCGTGGTCTTGCCCGAGCCGGTCTTGCCGATGATGCCGACGTTCTCGCCCGCCTTAATGCTGAAGGAGACGTTCTCAAGCGCGTCGTAATCCGCGTCGGGATAGCGGAAGGTGAGATTCCTGAATTCTATATCTCCTCTGATGAGGTCAATATCCTTAACGTCCTCACGGTCCTTAACGTCAAGGGGAGCGTCGAGAAGCTCGCTCACTCTCTTGAGCGACGCCTTGCCGCGAGAGGACATATCTATAAGCTGGGATACAGCCATAATAGGCCAGATAACGGAATTGAAGTAGCTGATGAACTCGATAAGGCGGGCGGCGCTGAACCTGTCTATGTAAACGAGATATCCGCCGTAGCCGAGAATGATACAGATAACAGACTCAACGAAAAGAGTCACGTATATGTGAAGCAGCACCGAGCTCTTGGTGAACTCGATATTAGCCTTCTCGTTATCCTTATTGAGCTTCCTGAAAGCCCAAAGCTCGCGGAACTCCTTGACAAACGCCTTGATGACCGCGATGCCCGAGAAGTTCTCCTGTGCAAAATCGGAAAGTGCCGAGAATGCCTCCTGACGCGCCTCCCACTTTCTCATCATATGCTTGCCTACGACAGTGCTGACCGCAAGCAAGAGCAGCATGGGTATAAGCGAGAAAAGGGTAAGCAAAAGATTCATCCTCGCCATCTTGTATATAGCGAGAACACCGAGCAAGAGAGCGTCCGCGAACATAAGCACGCCGTCGCCGAAGCACTCCTGTATAGTCTCAAGGTCGTTGGTGTAGAGCGACATCATATTGCCGACCTTGTTCTTCTGATAGTACTGCTGAGAAAGGTCCTTGGAGCGATTGAACATCTCCGAGCGCAGATCGGTCTCAACCTGTATCCCCGCGCCAAAGAGGCAGACTCTCCAAAGGAAACGTCCGAAAACGAGAGCGAGAACGATAAGGAGCATCGGTCGGCAGATCTCGTCGAGCAGGAAGTCCATGTCAAAGACACGGTAAACACCGTCGAATACCTCGACCTCTCCGTACTGTATTCCTTCAAGCACCATACGGTAAAGCTCCGGGATCTTAAGCTGCATAAAATCTACGAGCAAAAGAGCGAGCACGCCGCCGATAAGCAGGTAGGCGTATTTGAGATAGTATTTGTTTATGTGCTTTCCAAAAATCATACGCGGTCTCCTTTCTGTGACTTTAGGATATAATTAAGCGCAAAATAAACGATTAATAGTAATCATAGCACAAAGCGGAATACTTTTCAACCCCATTTATAAAATTTTAATTATTTGTTAACAAGAGGAGTTTTTTGCTATTAAAAACGCTTCCGCACCAGAGGCAAGGTCCCGACGGATAAGCACTGACAGTTTGCTATAATATACGTTTTCTTTCAAGCTAACGACCTCGTTTTCGGTGTATTTTGACAACCAAAGATGGCAAAAAGGGGCTGTCACATTTGGTAAAACCGAAAAAGTCCGAAAATCAAAAAAGACTCAA
>CAYWPS010000093.1:0-7098 GCA_964460165.1 uncultured Ruminococcus sp.
GGAGAATCTCAGCCGCCATAGCAGCGGAGTGCGTCATACCCGAGCAACCGATGGCTTCTACAAGCGCTTCCTCGATGATGCCGTTCTTGACGTTCAACGAGAGCTTGCAAGCGCCCTGCTGGGGAGCGCACCAGCCGATACCGTGGGTATAGCCGGAAATATCGGTGATCTGTTTCGATTTTACCCATTTGCCTTCTTCGGGAATGGGAGCGGGGCCGTGATCAGGGCCTTTTGCGACTTTGCACATAGCCTGTACTTCATGGCTCATTGCGTATTCGCAGGTGCATTCATTGCTCATAGTTGTTTATCTCCTATCTAAAAATTTTCAAAAAGTCATTCGGTGCATTACACCGCATACAAGGTCATTATACAAGAAAATTCGCAAAAAATCAACCTCATTTTAAAAAATTTTGATGGAAGAAAGGAAAGATTTTAACAAAAATTCAGCAATTTTTTGTCTTGTTTGCACATCATATCCTGCTTTTCACAGGATACATAAAAAATTAATATTTCATTCATATACAGTTCATATAATTTGGCACAAAATGGTGTATAATAAAAAAACAAAGTCACTTCGGCAAATGCCGATGAATTTATCATAGGAAAGGAAATCATCACTATGACTACGAAAAATAAACCCATCGGTATGCTGATTATGATCTTAGCGCTCGTCTTGGTTGCCGTAATCCTCGTAATCGTCATCGTGGCAAGCGCAAACGGCGAAGACGAAACCACACCCGTTATAACCACGACCCAGACGCCCACCTCGACGACAGACGAAACTCCCACGTCCTCGACAACGCCCACTTCGACGGCAGACGAAACTCCCACGTCCTCGACAACGCCGGTTGAGGTAACGCCCCCCGTCCCCGCAACCACTCTCAAAGCAGATGAGAGCGGCAAGATCACGCTTCCCTCCACCGATGCTTCGACCGGTCTTCTGATCGACGTTTCCGAAACGAATCCCTACAATTACGATCTCGAAAACATCTTCAAGGGTGACCACGAAACCTCGCAGGAAGACATCGCCAAGAGCGATTACAAACGTCTCGTCAGCGCCTCCGATTATATTATGACACCCGGTTGGACGCATTACGTCCGCAAAGACACCTATACTGCTATGCTCGCAATGATCACGACCTTCAACGCACAGTCGGGTACGCTTAAAGCCATTCAGGTTTCAGGCTATACCGCTTCGATGAGCGAATCAGTCACGAATCCTTTTATCACGGGTAACGTCATTTCGCTTCTCGGTCACGACGGCACAGGCACACTCGGACTCAACTACAGTATAAACAAGGTTACGGTTAACGGCGTCTCAATGACCTTCGACAAATGGTTTGAAGCATACGCCGCAAGCTACGGCTTCGTCTTTGAAGGCTTGAGCGGCAGCGATTATCTGAAAAAAGGCACGCTCCGCTACGTCGGCACGATCCACGCCGCAGGCGTAAGTGCAGCAGGCAGCCTGTCCGCATACCTTGCAGGCATCAAGGACGGCACAATCACAACGGCAACCGCATCCGACGGCAGCACGTGGAATCTTTCCTACGTCGCCGCATCGAGCGAGGAAACCACCGAGATCACGGTTGGCGCAAATGCAACCTACACGGTATCGG
The DNA here is from genome assembly GCA_964460165.1 of uncultured Ruminococcus sp. Taxonomy (GTDB): domain Bacteria; phylum Bacillota; class Clostridia; order Oscillospirales; family CAG-272; genus UBA1740. The sequence goes on from CAYWPS010000093.1 coordinate 1,617, forward strand.
GCGACAATATGGGCGGCTTCATCGTAGCGGTTTCAGCAAAATAAAATACCGATCAAAAACGGCTATCCGCAACGGATAGCCGTTTTATTATGATGATACCAAGATACATTCAAAACGTCTTCAAAAACTCAATACAGCGCTTTGACTCCTCTGACACTGTTCGCAAACGAGCGTGTCAGGAAAATTTTTATGCGTTTACGCTATTCAAACGCCATTCTTTGAAATTCCGTAATAATCGGTATATTCCTGATATTCCACGAGGTAGAGATAATAGCGTGTCTCAAAAATCGTGATCGCAATTTCATCCTCTTTTTTACAAAGAACAAGCGAGCTTTGCGACTTCGTTTGATAGTAATAATCCTTCGATCTGCCCTCCGAGGTCACGGTAGCATCCTCGCCGTCACAGGTGATGGTCGTATTGCCGATGAGCGACGACCAATAGATCCGCGCGGTATGCTTGGCAATTCTTGCGACCGCCTCGGGATAAGGATGCGTATTATAATTCGGCGTACCGTCCGAAAGCGTGATCAGTCCCGTACTGATAAAGGCAAGATCGGGCTTGATATAATTCAGAAAATCTTCCTTGTTCGTTCCGTTTGAAGCGTGGTGAAGCGCTTTATAAATAACAAATTGCTCATCTTTGATTAAATCGGGATTGTTCTGCATCAACGAAGTACAAGCGCCCGATTCCATATCACCGCCCATAAAAAGCACCGTGTTTTCAAACGTCACGATGAAAGCAATCGACTTATTGTTTTTGCTCGCCGAGCTGTTATAATAATTTGCCTGATCGAGAAAGGTAATTGAAAAGTAATTATCGACAGCAATCGTGCGGTAATTGTCATCCGCCATCACTTCAACAATCGTTTTCGACACCGCCGAGGTAAAATGCCCGACAATATTATTTTCAAAATCACTGTTACCGCGCGTGTCCCCATTTTGTATAATCATGCCGATCGAGTCAATGGACGAGAAGGTCGAAAGATTTTCAATGCCGTCAATATGGTCGGAATCGGGGTGTGATACGATCAGCATATCCAGATGCCCGTCGGTCACCCATTTCCCAAGCGCCGCCTTAACGCCCGCCGCATCCTTCGACGTACCGCCGTCAACGAGGATTTCAAAATCGCCGTACTTGATCAGGGTGGCATCACCGTAACGCCCAAGCATTTCAATCGAATAAATGATAAATTCAGAAGGTCTGTCAGAGGGCGTTTCAGGCTCGGTCGTAATGACGACAACTGTCGTGGTGCTTACCGCCTCGATAGTCGTAACCGGCGCTGCCGTTGTGGTGCTTACCGCCTCGGTGACCGTAATCGGAACTGCCGTTGTGGTGCTTACCGCCTCGGTGGCCGTAATAACCGTCGAAGTCACCGTGCCGCCCTCCGTCGTATTCGATACGACCGAAGTTACACGTACCGTCGTGGTCGTAACATCCGCGCTCGCAGTATCAGGTATTACGGCAGTCGTTACCGTATCCGTTGTACTGATTTCAACGCTGCAAGCAACCAAACACACAAAGGCAAACAAGACAAAAACAAAAACCGCAAGCGAGCGGAATCCGCTTCCCTTTTTCATAGAAACATCTCCTTAAACATGATACTACGGTACAGTATACCTTAAAAAGCACGATTTTTCAACTCTTTTCGCGCAAAGTTTACAATATATTATCACAAAATACGATCGGAATGTGATAATTTTTTCAAAAAGCCATCGCAAAAAATCACGGTTTCTGCAAATACGCGAGGATGGCATCCTCAATCCAATAGGCAAATTCAGTCGTTTTCAAGCGACTCGCGTGTGGCAAAATCTGTTTGTACCACCTTGCGCCGTCAAGAGCACCTTCCCAGATATCGGCAAAACAAAAATCAAACGCGCCAAGTTCGGTTTTAGCAAGATATTCAATGGCATCGCTCTGCACAACAGTCAGCTTACCGTGAAAATCGAGCTTCGGCAGAACAGCGCGGTCAAACAGATCAATCACCTCACGGGACAGCTCAACTACCGTCACGCTTTCCACAGATTCCTTTTCAGCGACCGCATGCGCGTAGTAGCCCAGACCGAGACCCAGCACCAGCACCCTGCCCTTCGCTTGGGCAATCGCCTCTTGCATCGAATTAATCTCGGAGGGGCAAACGCTCATCCAAGGCGTATCTTTCTCGTAAAGCGTCGGAAACAGCACGCGCTTTGTGAAAAACGCAAGACGCGGCACAACAAGCTCCTCACTGAAATCGGGCATATCGTAACACAATATCTCGCCCGCCTCATACGCCGACGGCATCAGCATACAATCACCCGAGCGAAGCGGCATACCGCCGAGTATCGCCATATAAGGATTATGAGTAAATTCACGCGCGTCAAGCTTTTTCGCCTTTTCAAAAACACGAAGGATATATTCACCGTCTGCAACATCGCCAAGACCAATCTCGGAAAGAAACTCACGGATCACGTAAAATTTCTCAAAATCGCCGTCATAAAGACCAAGCTCGCCCATTTCCAGAAGGTCCTCCTCGGCAAATGAAGCGCGCGCCTCGGCAAGCTCGTCAAGGGTATAGCGAACAATCGGCGCGTGTTCGGCAATATACGCCGAAAGCTTCGCACTGATCGCAACAGATTCGTCTTTCGTCATAACGTCCTCACAGAATTATAAAGTCAGAAGATAGCCTTCCATATCGAAAGGCTCGAGAAGGGCGTCCTTCTTCAGATACAGCGGATGATGAGGATGTCCCTTGATCGAACGCTTCCCTGCCATATACCAACTTGCATGATACCGGTCACCGAGCCGCACCATGTCATCAAGACACCCCTTCAGATAGCCGCGCTTTTCAACGATCGAGCCCCACGCCGCCCAGATAACAGGCGAATCTCCGCTGAGTTCAAGAATATAGCGAAAAGCGCGCATATTTTCCTCATGCAAACGAACGTTCAACTCTTTATCCATGTGATCGGGATTTGTCGCACGCTGCGCATAAACGTTGAACATGATAAAAGAATCAAAACCGTTACCCATCGCAATGCGCTCAACCGATTTCAAGGTGTTGTCAAGACGGTCGGGCTCGGCGGTCGAAGGATTGATACCGATTGTAATAAGCGGCTTTTGACCGACAGTGCCGAGAATATAACGGTACTCCGAATAAAAATCGGGAATATAAAGCCACTTGTCACGATCGTACAAGGCACTGTCATCGCGGTGCAAAAACGCTTCGTCGAAGGTCAGGATCTCTACCTTCTGCGACTCTTTCATCGGAATATGCATATCATTTTCTCCTTCTTCAGTAAAATCACTCAGCTTTTCCAAGAATTGTCTGTAAAAGCTTCGTAAGCTCGCTTGCCATGGAAAAGAAACCCAGATCTGTCGGATGACAGCCGTCAACCGTACCCTCGTTTTTACAAGCGCTCATAAGCGTACGTCCGTCTATCAGATACACGTTGCTCTCACCCCTTGCGACAGCGTTCTCGTAGGTTCTTTGAATGATCTCAAACCGCATCTTTTCCGCTTCGTCGTAACGGTACTTCGGGCGCGACATAATCACAATCGGAAGACTCTCGTTTTCTTTCCGGATTTCCCAAAACATCTTTTCGTGCGTCCTCGCCAGATGCTCGGATGTCGGCGCGTTGTGGTCATAATCATAAACAAACGCCGACATAGACAGCGATTTGATATAATCCGCCATTGCCTTTTCGCCTTTGGCGCTGCCCGAAAAGCCCAGATTGATATAATCCGCATCAATTGTTCTCGAAATAAAACCCGGATACGCGTTGCCGGGGCGGGATGCGCATCCGCCCTGCGTAATGGACGAACCGTAATACACGATCGGCTTTTCCACCGTATAGGGCGAGGATTCTTGTAATACAGCATCACGTTTAACACCGATATACAGCTCTTCAACCTCGCTGTATAACGGAAAATGTATAGTAATATCCCGCATTTGCGTGGCGGGAAACTCAACAAGCTTCTCATAACCGTTCGTCAGATGAAAGGGCGGAACGAACGAAGCGGCATAATCATTGTCCGCGTACAAATCAAACCCGGCTGAACCGCAAAGCGCAAAATGCGGCATTTTCCCGATTTTCGACATTCTGGTATGTATAGCAACGTAGGGGGAATCGGTTTTAAAACGGAGTCTGCCGCCCGCCGTATTCGCGTGCAACGCATACACCCCATCGCTCACACCGCGAGCCACCGCTTCGGGCATTCTTCTGAATTTTCCGTTTTCATAAAAAACGCCGTATATCTTGAATGGATACGAAAGCGCGTCATAAAACATCATATCAGGCTTGTCAATGCGCGTTTCAACCTTGAAATTCCGATCAATATAAGAAATATCTTCCATAAAAACACCTCTTTTTTTCATTATACCACAAATCATGAAATTTGTCAATCAATGATACAGCGCCATCATACCGCCAAGAAATTTATAAACGCTTCTCGTGATGACATCCTTCGCTTGAATACGTTCAAACCGTTCAACGATTCACAAAAACAAAACGCCAACCCTTTTGAGTCAGCGTTTCGTTTTTATGAATAAGCTACGAAAGGACACCGTATTATAAAACGAATAAATGAAATAACTTTCCGGAATAATGTAAATAATACCTCAGAACTATATCAGAAATCATTCCTTGATAGGTTGGGTGTTTATAAGCTTCATGCATAATTCCGCCATATATTCGACAGGTTCTTCCATCCCATTGAGCAGCCAATTTACCGAAACGCTTAAAAAGCTGTTCAGGCTTGCGATAAATTGGTACCGTGCCACAGCAGAAGTTATTGAATTGATCGTCGGATAATAATCTATCAGAAATTTTTGAAACACACTCGCTTTCACACAAAGAACGCATATTCTCGCATTGTCTTTTATTAAACCGAAGGCTCTCAAAAAAAGCGAGTATGGGTCTTTTGCGTTTTGGGGATCTCTAAAGGTTTTGTGAAGCTTTTCAATCATTTCCTTTGTCATTTGATTTAAAATGTCTTCCTTGGAGGAATAATTGCGGTAGAACGCCTGCCTTGAAACGCCCGCCTTCTCGACCAATCTTGTAATCGTGATCGACTCGAAGGGCATCTGACCCATAAGAATGATGAGCGCTTCCTGCAAGCATTCCTTCGTGAGCTTATTCAGCTCTTCGTTGGAAAGCCGTAAAATTTCACCGTTGGGAAGTTCTTTGATATGATTCATCCTGTTCTCCGTAAATTGAGACGTTACAAATCGCGCTTGATTTGTAAAGCCCCGAAAAATAATAATTGATTTTATTATAAATAGTGATATAATTATAGACGTTACATTTGTAACTGCTTGTGTGGCTATTATAGCATATTGTTCTGCTTGTGTCAAGTGCAGATTTTCACACAAGCGAAAAAATATTTGTGAAAGAAGTAGAGGAGGTATTGTTATGCCAGGACCCGGAGGTGGCGGACACGGCGGCGGAGGTTCCCGTGGAGGCGGATTCGGAGGAGGACCGCGCGGTGGCGGTGGATTTGGAG
>CAYWPS010000094.1:0-7018 GCA_964460165.1 uncultured Ruminococcus sp.
TGGCTCAGGTTCGTCTTCCCTCCGGTGAGGTTCGCCTCGTTCGTCTTGACTGCAAGGCAACTATCGGTCAGGTCGGCAACATCGAGCACGACACCGTTAAGATCGGTAAGGCCGGTAGAAAGCGTCACATGGGCATCCGTCCTACTGTTCGCGGTTCCGTAATGAACCCCTGCGATCACCCCCACGGTGGTGGTGAGGGTAAGAGCCCTATCGGCCGTCCCGGACCTGTTACTCCTTGGGGTAAGCCCGCTCTTGGTTACAAGACGAGAAACAAGAAGGCAAGAACCAACAAGTTCATTCTTAAGCGTAGAAACGCTAAGTAATGAGTGACTGATAAGGAGAATGAATTATGAGCAGAAGCTTAAAGAAGGCACCTTACGTTGAAAAGAAGCTTTTCGACCGTATCTGTGCTATGAATGAAAAGAATGAGAAAAAGGTGCTTAAGACCTGGAGCCGTTCTTCAACTATATTCCCTGATTTCGTAGGACATACTATTGCCGTTCACGACGGTAGAAAGCACGTTCCGGTATACGTTACTGAGGATATGGTAGGACACAAGCTCGGCGAATTCGCCCTTACCCGTACCTTCAAGGGACATGCGGGCTCAAAAACTTCGAATAAATAAGGAAAATCGCATTAAAGCGAGAGGAGGCAATTCCGATAATGGAAGCAAAAGCACATCTTAAATATGTCAGAATTTCTCCGCGCAAGGTAAAGATCGTACTTGACCTCATCAGAGGCAAGGATACCGAAACTGCAATGGCTATTCTCAAGAATACCAACAAGATTGCAAGTGAGCACCTTATAAAGCTCCTTAAGAGCGCGGTAGCAAATGCAGAGCACAACTTCAATATGAATGCAGGTAACCTCTATGTTTCCGAATGCTTCGTATGCCCCGGCCCCACACTCAAGAGAGTACAGCCCAGAGCACAGGGTAGAGCATTCCAGATTCTTAAGAGAACCAGCCATGTTACACTCGTAGTAAAAGAGAAGGAGGTAAGCTGAGATGGGACAGAAGGTTAATCCCCACGGTTTGCGCGTAGGCGTAATCAAGAACTGGGATTCCAGATGGTTCGTTTCAAACAAGGACTTCGGCGACACGCTCGTTTCCGACAATAAGCTCAGAACTTATGTTAAGAACAAGCTTCAGGACGCTGGTATTCCCAAGGTTGAAATCGAGCGCGATGCATCCCGTGTAAGAGTATTCATTCAGTGCGCAAGACCCGGTATCGTTATCGGTCGTGGCGGTTCTGAAATTGAAAAGCTCAGATGTGAGCTCGAGGCTATGCTCGGCGGTACCCCCGTTGTAGTAAACGTCATCGAGATAAAGAACGCTGATATGAACGCACAACTCGTTGCTGAGTCGATTTCCGCACAGCTTGAGAAGAGAGTTTCCTTCCGTCGCGCAATGAAGCTTGCCATCGGAAGAACCATGCGTCTTGGCGTTAAGGGTATCAAGGTATCCTGCAGCGGCCGTCTTGGCGGTGCAGAGATTGCCCGTACCGAGCATTATCATGAGGGTACTATTCCGCTTCAGACTCTGAGAGCCGATATCGACTACGGCTTCTATGAGGCGAATACTACCTACGGTAAGATTGGCGTTAAGGTTTGGATTTACAGAGGCGAGGTTCTTGCTGAAACTCAGAACAGCGATCGCAGACGCGACCGTCAGGACAGACGCCCCAGAAGAAACGACAACAACCGCCGTCCTCAGAACAGAGACGGTCAGCGCCGTAGCTTCAAGAAGAACGCAGAGGAGGGCAAATAATATGTTAATGCCTAAGAGAGTAAAGTACAGACGCGTTCATCGCGGAAGACTTACAGGTAAGGCCCTTCGCGGCAACACCGTTACCAACGGCTCATACGGTCTTATGGCTACCGAGCCTGCTTGGATTACGGCAAATCAGATCGAGGCAGCCCGTATCGCTATGACCAGATACGTAAAGCGTGGCGGTAAGGTCTGGATCAAGATATTCCCCGACAAGCCTATCACAGAAAAGCCTGCCGAGACTCGAATGGGTTCAGGTAAGGGCTCACCCGAGTATTGGGTTGCCGTTGTTAAGCCCGGACGCGTAATGTTCGAGATGGACGGCGTTACTGAGGAGCAGGCAAAAGAAGCAATGCGTCTTGCATCTCACAAGCTTCCTATCAAGTGCAAGTTTGTGAAGAAGGAAGACCTTGAAACCGAGGAGGCTTAAGCAAATGAAGGCAAATGAACTTAGAGAAATGACTACCGAGCAGCTTAACAAGAAGCTCGGTGAGCTCAAGGAAGAGTATTTCAATCTTCGTTTTCAGCTTGAGGTTAAGCAGCTTGACAATCCTCACAAGATTACTGCGGTAAAGCACGATATTGCCCGCGTAATGACCGTTCTTCGTGAGAAGAATGCTTAATGGAGGACAAAAAGATGACTGAGACTCGTAAGCTTAGAAAAGTAAGAATTGGTAAGGTAGTAAGCGATAAGATGGACAAGACCATCGTCGTTGCTATCGAGGATAACGTTCGTCACCCCAAGTATGGCAAGATCATCAAGAGAACTGTTAAGATTCACGCTCACGATGAGAAGAATGCATGCGGTATTGGCGATAAGGTTGCAGTTATGGAAACGAGACCTCTCTCTAAGACTAAGAGATGGAGACTCGTTGAAATAGTTGAGAAGGCTAAATAATTTAAACGTCACTAAACCAGTAGGTAGGTTAAAGGCTTACCGAAAAAGGAGGAAAAAACAGTGATTCAGCAGCAATCGTTAATGAAGGTTGCCGATAACACAGGCGCTAAGGAACTTATGTGCATCCGTGTTCTCGGTGGCTCGGGACGCCGCTACGCAGGTATCGGAGATATCGTTGTATGTGCTGTAAAGAAGGCAGCACCCGGTGGCGTTGTAAAGAAGGGCGACGTTGTTAAGGCAGTTGTAGTCAGAACTGTCAAGGAGACTCGCCGCGCAGACGGTTCTTACATCAGATTTGATGAGAACGCTGCGGTTATTATTAAGGAAGACAAGACCCCCAAGGGTACTCGTATCTTTGGCCCGGTAGCAAGAGAGCTTCGTGAGCACGACTTCACCAAGATCATGTCCCTTGCTCCCGAGGTACTCTAATAAGGAGGAAATTGAATAATGGCTAAGCTTCATATAAAGAAGGATGATACCGTTGTCGTTCTCTCCGGTGTTGACAAGGGTACTAAGGGTACTGTTATTGCAGTATCTCCCGAGGAGGGAAAGGTTATCGTATCCGGCGTTCACGTTGTTAGCAAGCACACCAAGGCTCGCAGACAGGGTGAGGTTGCTCAGATACTCAAGACCGAGGGTGCTATCTACGCGTCCAAGGTTCAGCTCTACTGCTCCAAGTGCGACAAGGGCGTTCGCTCCAAGGTTAAGGTAGTAGACGGTAAGAAGATTCGCGTTTGCGCTAAGTGCGGCGCGGAAATATGATGAGGAGGGTGTAAATAATGTCTAGATTTTCTGAAAAATACAAGTCTGAAGTTGCACCTGCACTCATGGCTAAATTCGGATACAAGTCCGTAATGCAGATCCCCAAGTTCAACAAGATCGTTATCAACGTTGGATGCGGCGACGCGAAGGATAACTCCAAGGTCATCGATAAGGTTATCGAAGAGATCTCTCTTATCTCCGGCCAGCAGGCAGTTCCCACCTACGCGCACAAGTCTATCGCTAACTTCAAGCTCCGTGAGGGCATGAAGATCGGCGTTAAGGTTACCCTCCGCGGTGAGAGAATGTACGAGTTTATGGATAGACTCTTCAGCTTTGCTCTCCCCAGAGTTCGTGACTTCAAGGGTATCAACCCCAACGGCTTCGACGGCAGAGGCAACTACGCTCTCGGCCTTAAGGAGCAGCTCATCTTCCCTGAGATCGAGTACGATAAGGTTGACAAGATTCGCGGTATGGACATCGTTTTCGTAACGACCGCTAATACCGATGAAGAGGCAAAAGAGATGCTCACTCTCATGGGCGCTCCCTTTGCTAGATAAGGAGGAACAAAATGGCTAAGAAGTCAATGATACTTAAGCAGCAGAAGGCTCCTAAGTTTTCTACTCGCGCTTACAACAGATGCAAGATATGCGGTAGACCTCACGCCTACCTCCGTAAGTACGGAATTTGCCGTATCTGCTTCCGTGAGCTCGCATACAGAGGCGAGATTCCCGGCGTAAGAAAGGCATCCTGGTAATTTAAATTCGTAATCGAACTTAAATTCTCTCTAAACTACCGGAAGGAAAACTCAAAAAGGATACCGAATATTCAGGTATTACTTTGAGTTTTAACCGCCGATATGCCGCCACGCAGATGGCAGCAAGAAAATGATAACTTGCATATAGGAGGATAATAAAATGCAAATTTCAGACGTAATCGCAGACATGCTCACCAGAATCAGAAACGCAAATGATGCGAAGCATGATACTGTTGACATTCCCGCATCCAACCTTAAGAAGTCTATCGCTCAGATTCTTCTTGAGGAAGGTTATATCAAGAACTTCCAGATCGTAGAGGACGGCAAGCAGGGCATCATCAGAGTAACCCTCAAGTATGCTCAGGGCAAGCAGAAGGTAATCAACGGTCTTCGCAGAGTTTCCAAGCCCGGTCTTCGTATCTACTCCAACTGTGAGGATATGCCCAGAGTAATGAACGGTCTCGGTATCGCTATCGTTTCCACCTCCAAGGGCGTTATGACCGATAAGAAGGCCAGACAGAATAACGTAGGTGGCGAAGTTCTCGCCTTCGTATGGTAATAGGAGGTAGAGAATATGTCAAGAATTGGTAGAGAGCCTATTGCGGTTCCCGCAGGCGTAACAATCACAATTTCCGATAGTAACTACGTTACTGTTAAGGGCCCCCTTGGCGAGCTTAAGGATCAGTTCGCAAAGGAACTCACTATCGCGCAGGAAGGCGCAACTCTTACGGTTTCCCGTCCCAACGATCAGAAGGAAATGAGAGCTCTTCACGGTCTTACCAGAACTCTTATCAACAACATGGTCGTAGGCGTAACCAAGGGTTATGAGAAGAAGCTCGAGATCGTCGGCGTAGGTTACAGAGTTGAGAAGCAGGGCACCAAGCTCGTTCTCGGTCTCGGTTATTCCCACCCCGTAGTATTCGAGGAGAAGGACGGCGTTACCTTTGCTTGTCCCGACAACACCACTATCCTCGTTAAGGGTATTGACAAGCAGGCCGTTGGTCAGGTTGCTGCGGTAATCAGATCTAAGAGACCTCCTGAGCCCTACCTCGGTAAGGGTATCAAGTATTCCGGTGAGAGAATCCGCCGCAAGGCCGGAAAGACCGGTAAATAATGAAAGGAGATTCAGAAAATGGTTAAGAGAATCGACAGTAACGCACAGCGTCTTAAGAGACATAAGAGAGTTCGTGGCAAGATCTCCGGTACTCCTGAGAGACCTCGTCTCGCAGTTTACCGCTCTAACGCGCACATCTCCGCTCAGATCATCGACGACGTTAACGGCGTAACGCTCGTTAGCGCTAACACTTATGAAAAGAACTTTGAGGGCATCGGCTCCAACAAGGAGGCAGCTCGCAAGGTTGGTAATACTCTCGCACAGAGAGCACTCGAAAAGGGCATTTCCGCAGTAGTATTCGACCGCGGTGGCTACATTTATCACGGACGTGTATCAGAATTAGCTGAAGGCGCAAGAGAAGGCGGCCTTAAGTTCTAATCGCTGGTTTGTACACTGTTTCGACAAGAAACATTCTATAAGGAGATTAACATGGCAAATAAGATTAATGCAGCTGAGCTTGATCTTCAGGAGCAGCTCGTAGTATTAAACCGTGTATCCAAGACCGTAAAGGGCGGTAGAATCGCTCGTTTTGCAGCTATCATGGTAGTAGGCGACGGAAATGGTCACGTAGGCTTCGGCCTTGGTAAGGCAGCTGAGGTTCCCGACGCGATCCGTAAGGGAATTGAAGACGCAAAGAAGAACATGATTAAGGTTTCTCTTAACGGTTCTACTATTCCTCACGAGATTATCGGTGAGTACGGCGCAGGTAAGGTGCTTCTTAAGCCCGCCGGCCCCGGTACCGGTATTATCGCAGGCGGTACTGTTCGTACGATCCTTGCTCTCGCAGGTATCAAGAACATTCGTGCTAAGTGCCTTCGCTCCAGCAACCCCACCAACGTAGTTAAGGCTACTTTTGAGGGTCTTAAGGCTCTCAGAACCGTAGAGGAAGTAGCGGCTCTTCGCGGTCTCAATCCCGAAGACATAAAGGCGTAAGGAGGTAGCAGTAATGGAAAACGTTAAGGTTACACTCGTAAAGAGCACTGTTGGCTGCAAGGCTAACCAGATCGCTACCGCTAAGACTCTCGGTCTTACAAAGCCCGGCAAGTCCATCGTTCTTCCCAACGATGCGGTCCTTCAGGGCAAAATTAAAGTAATTTCTCACCTTGTTAAGGTTGAAACCGTTTAATCGGAATTGAAAGGAGGATAAAAAATGAAGCTCCATGAACTTTCACCCCAAGAGGGATCTGTAAAGACCAGATTCCGTAAGGGCAGAGGCGCAGGTTCCGGAAACGGAAAGACAGCAGGTAAGGGTCACAAGGGACAGAACGCACGTTCCGGCGGCGGTGTCAGACCCGGCTTTGAGGGAGGTCAGCTTCCTCTTTACCGTAAGCTTCCCAAGAGAGGTTTCAAGAATTACCTCTTCGGTAAGCAGTACACGGTAATCAACGTTGAGTCTCTCAACAAATTCAATGATGGCGAGGTAGTTGATAGCGCGGCTCTTCTCGCTAAGGGTATCATTTCCGACGTTGCTAAGAACGGCGTAAAGGTACTCGGCGAGGGCGAGCTCAAGAAGAACCTCACCGTTAAGGCTGCAGTTTTCTCCGGCACAGCTAAGGAGAAGATTGAGGCAGTAGGTGGAAAGACTGAGGTGGTATAACATGCTTCAGACACTTAAGAACGCTTGGAGAACAAAAGACATTAGAAGTAAACTTCTGTTTACATTGCTTATACTTTTGCTGTACCGTATCGGTACCGTAATTCCCGTTCCTTTTGTCGACGCGC
>CAYWPS010000095.1:0-6923 GCA_964460165.1 uncultured Ruminococcus sp.
CAGACTGTCAGACCCCGAGCGTGACCGAGCCACAGCGAGAAACTATTGCTTCGGGTAGAAGTACGTGGCAACTATCTCGAAAATCAAGATTTTCGGAATTCCCCCTGTATTCTACCAAGCTCGCAATAGGTAGCGAAGCGGCGCGAGGGTATTGAATGACAGTCTGGCAGACTGTCAGACCCCGAGCGTGACCGAGCCACAGCGAGAAACTATTGCTTCGGGTAGAAGTACGTGGCAACTATCTCGAAAATCAAGATTTTCGGAATTTCCCGGATATTTGACCGAGCTCACCGTATTGTTCTATAGGGCTTCGGTGTAAAGAACGTCGCTTATCATTCAAAACTTCTGCGACGGTGGTTCCAAAATAGCTTTAAGAGGCTGAGTTTGCGCTCAGCCTCTTAAAATAGAAACGTTTTGTAAATAATTGTTTTCTTTATGAGGTGAAAATGAAGAATTACAACGAGATTCTCAATGAGAATATAGAATGGGCGAGAGAGACCTTCCGCAAGGTTGACGAGAAGATGTCCAAGGTTACTCTCCGCTCGCGCGACAAGCTCGCTGACGGCGTTGATGAGAACGGAGTGCACAAGAGCGTGCGCCCTGCATCCTGGACCAGCGGCTTCTGGGGCGGACTTAACGTTATGCTCTATAACTATACTAAAAACGAGGAATATCTCAAGACTGCGCTTCGCTCCGAGCAGATGCTTGATGAGGCACTTATGGACTTTAAGGGCCTTTATCACGACGTCGGATTTATGTGGCATATTCTCTCGGGCGCACTCTATCGCCTTACGGGTAATGAGAAGTCTATGAACCGCAATCTTCACATGGCGGCAAATCTCTTCTCGCGTTTTGTAAGCTATGATGAAGCTCCCGGCGGATTTATTCGTGCTTGGAATCACGAGTGGCAGGACAGCGAGGTTAAGAACTGGTCTATAATTGACTGCCTTATGAATCTTCCGATTCTTTATTGGGCGAGCGATGAGATCGGCGACGACAGATTTGCGCGTATCGCTATGGATCACGCCGACATGGCGCTTATGGATCATCTCCGCGACGACGGTTCTGTTGCTCACATCGTTGAGCATAACAGGGAGACGGGTGAGCCTGTGGCTACTTATGGCGGTCAGGGCTACGCGGTAGGTTCATCTTGGTCGCGCGGTCAGGCGTGGGGCTTATACGGCTTTACTCTCTCCTACATTCATACGAAGGAAGTGAGATACCTCGATGCCGCAAAGCAGATTGCAAATTACTTTATTGCCAACTGCTCTGACGATTGGCTTCCCCGTGTTGATTTTCGTGCTCCCTCCGAGCCCGTGCTCTATGACTCCACGGCAGGCGTTTGCGCTGCTTGCGGTCTTATCGAGCTTGCCAAGGCTCTCCCCGAGCATGAGGGCGGTATGTATATGCACGCCGCTATCAATATCCTAAAGGCGATCGAGGCTGAATTTGCCGACTACAACCCCGACCGTGATGATTTGATTACACACGGTACCGTGCTTTATCCCAACAAGCCCGAGCAGTGGAGCGTAGTTCACATTCATATCATTTACGCGGATTACTTTTTCACCGAGGCTCTCTTGAAGCTTCTCGGCGAGGAATTCTTACCGTGGTAAGCTAGCCTTCAATATTATCCGGATATACAAAAGAGCGAGGATCCCATAACAGGTTTTTTCGCTCTTTTTCATATTTGAAACCAAGTTGACTTAATCTTTATTTTGATGTATAATGTGATTAGATACATTCTGACATTGTGTTATTAAGGAGGTAGGATGATATGGAACAAAGTCAGATGCGCTTAACCTATAACCGACCCGCGCCGGTGATAGACGACTTTTTGTCTTACTCCACGCCCGAGTGCGCGTGGGAGCGGTACTCGCTGCCGCTTGGCAACGGCTTTTTCGGCGCTAACGTTTTCGGCAGGCTTGGTGTCGAGAGAGTACAGATCAGCGATCCGACCCTCGCCAATCCATACTATGCTCCGAAAACCGTTCCGAGACGCCGCAGCTGCGCGTCCGGTGTCAACAGCATGGCGGAGCTGATTTTCGATTTCGGTCACGAGGGTGCGTCCGATTATAAGATGACACTCTCGCTCGACGATGCCGTACATACCGTCAGCTACAAGCTTGGCGGAGTCACATATATGCGCGAGTGCTTTACCTCGCACCCCGACCGCGTTTTTGTTATGCGTGTCACGGCGGATAAGGCGGGAGCGGTCAGCTTCGGCGTTCGCAACGTCATTCCCTTCATCTGTGATTACAATGTGGAGCAGGGCGACGGTATGGCAAAGAGCGGGGAAGTGACTGCTGAGGGGAATGATATTGCCGTAAGCGGCAGGATGAGCTACTACGGCATCCTCTTCGAAAACAGGCTTCGTGTCGTCAACGATGGGGGACGTGTCAGCGCAAATGGCGATTCCTTGCGTGTGGAGGGCGCAAATTCCGCGCTTATCATCTTCACCTGCGCGACCAATTATAAGCTTTCGCCAAGCGTTTTCACCGAGCCTGAGCACGAAAAAAAGCTTCTCGGCAATCCCGCACCCGTTGAGCTTGTTGACGGCATAATTGCTTCCGCGGCACAAAAGGGCTACGAGGCTCTCTTAAAAGCGCATCTTGATGATTACCGAGCGCTTTTCGGCAGGGTAAAGCTGAGTCTTGACGAGGAGCTGCCCACCGAAACGACCGACGCGCTTCTCGAGGCGTATAAGAGCGGTAATCGCTCGCCCTACCTCGAGATATTACTCTATCACTACGGCAGATACCTTATGATATCCTCCTCCCGCACGCTCCTTCCCGCGCACCTTCAAGGAATATGGAACGCCTTTTCAGACTCCCCGTGGTCGTGCGGATATTGGCACAACATCAACGTGCAGATGAACTATTGGTCTGTCGGCTCTGCCAATCTCTCGGAGCTATTCGTGCCCTATATCAACTACGCCAAGGCTTATATGCCATTGGCAGAGAGTAACGCTGATAGCTTCATTGCCGAAGCATATCCCGATAAGCTATCTCCTCCCGGTGAGAACGGATGGATAGTCGGCACGGGCGGCTGGCCGTATAAAATAGAAGGCTTTAACGGTTCGAGTCACTCCGGACCCGGCACGGGCGCGTTCACCGCGCTTCTGTTCTGGGATCACTATGATTTCACACGGGATACCGCCTTTCTCCGTGATTTCGGCTATCCCGCTCTTCGATCTATGTCCGTCCTCTACTCAAAGCTCCTTACCGAGATCGACGGCTTGTATCTGATCAAGGATTCGGCGTCCCCCGAGAACGTCCACGAGGGAAAGTACTATCATACCGTTGGATGCGCTTTCGATCAGCAGATGGTCTACGAATGCTTCAGGCGCACCATGGACTCGGCAAGAGTACTCGGCATCCGCGACTCATTTATAGACGAGCTTGAGATGATGCTTCCGAAGCTCTCTCCCGTCCTTATAGGCGACGACGGACAGATAAAGGAGTACCGCGAGGAGACCACCTACTCGTCAATAGGCGAGCCAAATCACAGACACATCTCGCATCTTGTCGGACTCTATCCCGGCACCGTAATAAACGGAGAGCACCCCGAGTGGATACGCGCGGCACAGGTCACGCTTGACCGCCGCGGCGATAAGTCGCACTGCTGGGCAACCGCTCACCGTATGCTTCTCTGGGCGCGCTGCGGCAGAGGCGACAGAGCGATGGACCTTCTTAAATCGCTTATACAAAACAACGTTATGGACAACCTCTGGGATAGGCATCCGCCCTTCCAGATCGACGGCAATTTCGGTTACACCGCCGGCGTCGGAGAGCTTCTTCTCGGTGGCTCCGACGGCATAGTCCGTATTCTTCAAGCACTCCCGAAGGAGTGGGAGCGTGGCGAGTTTTCCGGACTTGTGGCGCGTGGCGGAGTCGAGTTTGACTGTCGTTGGCGGGACGGCAGAGTGACTTATCTCTCCGCTGCCGCTAAGGTTGACGCGAGCTTCGAGCTACGTGTTCCGGACGGCACCGCGCTTGATGAACCCGCGGAAACGCATATAACCCTCAGATCAGGTGAGCGAAGGGTTCTTATAACCGAAAAATAAAATACAAGGGCAATATCCAACCTATAGATATAACACTTTTACACCCCAAAAATCACATAAAATCGGACAAAAGAGGGTTGTCCCTATGTAAGCTTCCTCGTGAAGTGTGTTACAATAGGGACAACCTTTTTGTATATTTTCCTTATTTTCCTGATTATGTAGCTTTCGGAAGGATGTTTTCTGCTGCGTTTAGCGTGTTATCCTTAACGGAAAACACGCATCGAGATAAATCCCTTGCGGGATTTTCGATATACGCCTGCGGCGTTCGATATGTGCTGTCGCACTCGATATGTTTGCTTCGCAAACGAGGGATTTACTACGCCGCCTTGGGTTGAACCTGATTTTGCGCCGCATTCAGCATATTCTCTATAAATATCCCATACCCCTCGGTTGGATCTGCAACCATAACGTGAGTGACCGTTCCAACCAATTTTCCATCTTGAATCATGGGACTTCCCGACACGAGTGTGTGCAAGTAGGGACAACACTTTTTGACGGAAAATTCATAAAATTATCCTAATATATTGAAATTTTACTCCAGTTGTGCTATAATGTAAGAGCCAAACAAGTTGAATATTTATTTGAACGGAATATTTCTCTTTATAGGGGGACTATACCTTTTTTTGACGTGTCTGATTTTTTTGAATTTGGTAAAAATGCAAATTCCGTGAAATCAGACACAATAGGTGTATTATCTTTGTTCTGTTTCAACTTGTTTGGCGACAATTGGAGTTTGCGTTTTTCGGTGCGCTGGCTTCGGTTGGCGCGCTTTTTATTTTAAGGGGTAGATTTATGAAGAAACGAAAATTTGCTTATGTTATAACTCTTATCCTTCTCTGCGTAACGATTTTTTGCTTGTTTGGGATAACCTCAAGTGCAGAAGCATCTATAATTGATTCAGGTACTTGCGGTGAGAATTTAGTTTGGACGCTTGACAGTAACGGTTTGCTAACAATTTCGGGTACGGGAGAAATGACCTCGGCTCCGTGGTTGGCTAACAATACCGAGAATATATACACCGTGAAGATAGAGAATGGTGTTACAAGTATTTGCGGTGGAGCATTTGAAGAGTGCATGCTCCTTGGGTACGTTCAATTTCCAAACGACGGCGGACTAAAGACTATTGGAGCTGACGCATTCTTTTTTTGTAATGAATTAGTAAATTTAACTTTCCCGGAAGGTGTCACAGATATTGGCGAAATTCACTTTATTGATGGAGTCGAACGTATAGTTACGTTGCCGAGTACCGTAGAAGGTAGTATTCGTCTTTACACATCATCTCCAACTGTTGTTTTGGATATTGGAAGATGCACCGCTGACATTAGCTTGATTAGCGTGGGTGGAATGGTAGATATTCGTGTCAGCTCCGCTAATACGCGGTATCACGTAGAAAACAACTGCTTGATTGAGAGCGATTCCAAAACTCTTGTTGATTTTGGAGGAATCATTGATTCTGCAAATCAAGTGCTTATTCCGTCAGATGGCAGCGTAACGACGATAGGCACCGGAGCGTTTGCTGAGTTGCCGAGTAGATCTTATTATAACACCGTAATAATACCTAAAAGTGTTACTAAAATAGAAAATAGTGCTTTCTATGGTTATTCCGGCAATACGCCTGATGGGTGGAGCTTTTATTATGAGGGAACCGCAGAAGAATGGGCAGAAGTCGAAATAGGTACGAATAATGTATACTTACAATCCGATAGTTTTTACTGTCACGTTCACGAATTTGGTGAGTGGAGCGTTGTATATGAGGAAACTTGTACAACTGACGGCTTGAAGCAACACACGTGTACAACCTGCGGAGAAACCGAATCAGAATCTATTCCGGCGGCACATGAGTTGATTAGGCGATATGGAAAGGAAGTCACCTGCACGGAAGGAGGATACAACGCTTACTACGTATGCTTGGGCTGTGATTATTCAACCTATGAATATATATCGCCTATAGGACATCTGTTTGTAACTTATACCTCAAATAACGACGCAACCTGCACACAAGACGCCACGAAGACTGCAATATGCAAGCGATGTGACGCTGAGGACACTGTGACGGATGAAGGAACAGCTCTTGGGCATGCAATGGGACGAGCCACTTGTACCGAGGCGGCAAGCTGCCAGCAAGAAGGCTGCGAACACACAGAGGGAGAACCGCTTGGACATCTCGAGATTTCTTATGATGCCAAGGCTCCGACCTGTACAAGTTCAGGTTGGAATGCTTATATCACTTGTCAAAGATGCGGCTATACAAATAAAGAACCCCTGTCTTCGCTGGGGCACAGTTATATCGATTATATCTCTAACGGTGATGCGACTTGTGTGACAGACGGAACGAAAACCGCACAGTGCGAGCGTTGCACAGAAACTGATACCCAAACAGACGAGGGTTCGTCGCTTGGACACGATATGAGTCCTGCGACTTGCACGCAGAAGCCAGAATGTCAAAGAGATGGCTGTACTTACACCGATGGGTATGTGCTTATGCATGATTTTTCGCATTATATCTACAATGAAGACGCTACCTGTACGAATGACGGAACGGAAACCGCGACGTGCACACGCTGTGGCGAAACTGATACTTTGCCGAGCACCAATACAGCGCTTGGTCACGATGTTGCTGAGGCAAATTGCACTCTCCCCGAAAGGTGTATAAGAGCCGGATGTTCTTATATGCTTGGTGAGGCGTTGGGGCATGATATAAAAAAACATAGCACAAAATCGCCTACTTGCACAGAAGTAGGCTGGGACGCTTATGAAAGCTGCGGCAGGTGTTCTTATAATACGTATTCGGAAACCACCAAGCTCGGACATAATTTTGCAAATTACGTATCAAATAACGACGCAAGCTGTACAGAGG
>CAYWPS010000096.1:0-6683 GCA_964460165.1 uncultured Ruminococcus sp.
AAAATGGCAGAGATTTCAGCAAAGGCCGTTGCCGAGCTCAGAAAGCAGACCGGCTGCGGTATGATGGATTGTAAGAACGCTCTCAAGGACGCTGACGGCGACTTCGAGGCAGCTGTAAAGATCCTTCGCGAGAAGGGTATGGCAGCAACCGCAAAGAAGGCAAGCAGAATCGCGGCTGAGGGTCTTGTAGACATCATGACCATCGGCGACGTTACCGCTATCGTTGAGGTTAACTCCGAGACCGACTTCGTTGCTAAGAACGCTATTTTCCAGGAATTTGTAAAGTCTATCCTTAAGACTATAATCGCTAACAAGCCCGCTGACGTTGAGGCACTTCTTGCTTGCAACGTTGCAGAGGGTGAGGGCACTGTTGCAGAGGCTCTCAACGAGCACACCTACAAGATCGGTGAGAAGCTTTCTATCCGCCGCTTCGTAGTTGTTGAGGGCGTTGTTTCCACCTACATCCACGGTCTTGGCACCACCGGTGTTGTCGTAAGCTTCGAGACCGACCTTGCAGGCAACCCCGCTTTCGCAGAGTGCGCTAAGAACGTTGCGCTTCAGACTGCTGCTATGGCAGTTGCTTACCTTGACAGAGCATCCGTTCCCGCATCCGTTCTCGCTGAGGAGAAGGCTATTCTCATCAAGCAGATGGAGCAGGATCCCAAGATGGCAGGCAAGCCTCAGCAGGTTCTTGAAAAGATCGTTGAGGGCAAGCTCGGTAAGTTCTACGAGAACAACTGTCTTCTTGAGCAGGCTTACGTTAAGGACGACTCCATGTCCGTTTCCAAGTACGTTGCATCCGTAGCTAAGGAGCTCGGCGGCAGCATCAAGGTTACCGGCTACGTTCGTTTTGACAAGGGCGAGGGTCTTGAGAAGAGAGAAGAGGATTTTGCAGCCGAAATCGCAAAGATGGTTCAGGGTTAATTAAATTTAGCGAAGAACGCAAAAAAAGGAGCCTTCGGGCTCCTTTTTGTTATGCTAAGCGCCTTTCCCCTTGGGCTCGCCGTAGGCAACTACGGCTTCGACGGGAAGAAGTCACTTTCTTCATCTAAATTTAACTAACCCTGCGGCTGAATTTAGCGAAGAACATAGAAAAAGAGGAGCGCGAGCTCCTCTTTTTTATTAGCCGTGACTGCTCGCACTGCCGTAGGTAACTACTGCGACGGCTTCGCACTTTCGCCGTCTTCATTTAAATTTAATTAGCCCTGCGGCTGAATTTACATCATTTAATTAAAAAAAGCTTGGCGACCTGCTTTTGACAGGTCGCCATTTCTTCCTTATTATAACTTATTTATAGAAGCTGTTGCCGCCGATGAACTCGCGGACGATGCTCGTCGGGGGGATCTCGTCGTCAACGTCCGCCTCGAGCACGTAGTTGAGCACCTTTACCATGGCTCTTACCTGATCATAGCACTCATCCGAAGCGTCGATGGGGGTGAGCAAGGGATAGATGTGCTTTTTTATAACGCACAGCTCGTAGAGAGTAGAGCTGTTGAGGATAACGTCTGCGTTTTCTTGGAATGGGAATATCCATTTTTCCTCGCCGCGCCTTACGGAGTCCCACATGGAGAGGGTCTTCTGCACCGATGATCCGCGTGACTCAAAGTCACGGACGGTACGCCGTAAGAGCCTCAGATAGCTCGACGGTATTCTGTTGTGATCGTCGAGATTGAGAGCAAGGAGGGGAGTCACGTAGAGCCTGAAGACAAGGTTTGGAGCCAGATCATCGGGGAGCAGGGTAGGGTTAAGACCGTGCAGACCCTCGACTATTATTACCGAGCGCCCGTCCAGCTTAAGCTTATGTCCGCTCCACTCACGTCTGCCCTTCTTGAAGTTAAATGAAGGAAGCTCGACCTCCTTGCCCTCCAGGAGCTCACGGAGCTGGACTCCGAAAAGCTCTGTGTCTATGGTGTTTATATGCTCGAGGTCTACCGTGCCGTCGGGGCCGGGCTCAAGCTTATCTCTGTCGATATAGTAGTCGTCAAGACTCATAAGTATCGGAGTTTTTCCGTGAACGCGCAGTTGGGTTGCAAGTCGGTTTGCCGACGTGGTTTTGCCCGAGGAGCTCGGTCCCGCAAGCATTACCGCCTTTGCCCCCCTCTCCGAGATCATATCCGCTATCTCGGAGAATCTCTTTTCGTGCAGAGCCTCGTTAACACGTATAAGCTCGCGTATCTTACCGGATTTTACAAGCTCGTTAAGGTCGGATACGGTTTCGCATCCCATAAGCTCGCCCCAATCCTTACCCTCGGTGTAAACGCTGAAGAAGTTGGGACTCTCGCGGTAGACGGAGACACGGTCGGGGTTTTTGACGTCTGGCAGAATGAAAATGAAGCCTTCAGGGGATGGGATGATGTCAAAGGAGCGGAGGAAGGATGTCGAGGGTGCCATCTCACCGTAGAAATAGTCCTTGAAGTCGCCGCTCTCGTATATCTTAAAGGTGGAATTTTTCCTGTACTGCAGGAGCCTCGCCTTATCCGTAAAGCCCTGCTTCTCGTAGTACGCGATTGCGTCCTTGGTTGGTATTTTTCTTCTGGTGAGGACGAGATCGTCCGCTATGATCTCGTTTATTTTCTCCTTTAGTCTTTCAACGGAGAAGTCTTCCGCGCCCGTTACCTTGAAGTAAACTCCGGAGCCGACGGTACAGCTCATCTTTGCCTCGGAGTCGGGCCAGAGCGTCTCGATAGCGAGGAAGATGACGAACTGCGCCGTACGCATATATGCCTCCCTGCCTTGCGGGTCGGAGTAGCGCAACAGCTTTATGACACCGCCGGATGCTGACATCGCGGTGCGTATCGTCTTTCTCTCGGGCTGTAGATCTTTTTCTCTTATCGGTATGTAGTTGAGTGTGAAGACTCTGCCTGCGATTTTAGCTGCAATAGGGTCATTTGACAACCTACCGTTTACAAAACCGAGTTTTTTTACTATATCGTGGAGTGATTCTCCCGGGAGAGCCTCGCAGTGTTTATTGTCAATTATAAGCTTCATGATGAGCTCCTTTCTTCCGATTTTTCTTGCTTTGCTCCTTCATCCGCCGCCTCTTTGAAGATGCGCGCCTTGACTAACTGATAAGTGTTTATCGCTATCAGAAAAACGTTCATAACGACGACGGGCCACGCGCTCGAGAATATCGAGTATATCATACTGATGACCGAGCCCGCTATATTGAAGGCCCTCAGCCTGTTGATAGATTTCATCGTCATAGATATTATGACCAGAGCGGTTCCTATATAACCGAAAATTTCAAGACAGATATTCATGATCCTCTTTAACCTCGTAAGAATGCTTTGCGGCAGACCCTTTGCGCTGAAAATAAAAAGGTCTACTCGGTGTCGATAACCGGTAGACAACCATTACGGTGGTTTGTAGAGACGCTTGCCCTATTGCAAGTATATACCTTTGCCTGTTTATACATTGTAACATATTTTTACCTCGCTGTCAATACTTTTTTGTTGAAAATCAATGATAGCACGTTTTGCATTGTATTTTTTGGAAGTAGGGTACTGCTTTTGCGCCGTCAGTCGCTTTCGACACCGTTTTGACCCTTTATATAATATCACGTAATAAAATATGCACGCAAATAATGAAAACGTATTGACAATTTGTATAAAAGGTGGTAAAATAGGGGTGCCAAACAATTCTGAATATGCGCCGAATGATGGGGGTACTATACCTATACGTACTCTCCTTTTTCCTATCATTCGGTAGCGGAATTGTTTGGCGACAATGTGGAGGGTTTATAGGATGCGCTCTGCATTGCGGAGCGCATTTTTTGTTATCAATTTTAAGGAAGGATATAGTACGATGATGAAAAAGTTTATTATCGTTTTGCTTGTTGTAATGATGCTTTTCAGCCTTACAGCATGCAAAGAGTACACCATCACCTTCGTTGGCATGGACGGAGAGGTGGTTGCTGAACAGGCGTTCTCGAAAGAGGCAATAGACTTGCCGACGGCGCCTGAGGTGGACGGATACCGCTTTGTGGGATGGTATCTGGATCAGCAAAACAGGGATACGAAGTTGGATAGTGAATACTTCGTTAGAAACCGTGTAAGATCCGACGTGACGGCATACGCTCACTACGACGCGGTCAGCGCGTTTGACGCGTGGCCTATCGGTGAGACCGGCACCTGCGTGATCAGAGGAATAAACGTGGCGATGACAGACGTCGTGATTCCCGAGAAGATCACCATTACGTTTGCCGGAGTTACCGCGGATTATCCCGTCGCTCAGATAGGAACGGGCGCCTTTGAAGGCGACGAACAGATCGAGAGCGTGTACATCCCCGAGACCGTAACGAGCATAAGCGATAACGCTTTCAAGGGATGCACCAATCTTAAGACGATAACCGTTCCCGCGTCGGTAAGCTCGGAAAACGTCGGTAACGATATACTTACCGATACTCCTTCGCTTACTCATATCACCGCGCCCACATGGGTAGTGGAATATGCCGACAAGGACGTGCTCGTTGACGTTACGTTCAACGCCGGCAATACCGTAAATGCGGGAATGTTTAAGAACGCGTCTAATCTTCAGTCTGTCAAGCTTTCCGATGATCTTGAGGTCATCGCTAAGGAAGCGTTCTACGGCGCTACGGCTCTGAAGGGTATATACATACCCGCGTCCGTGTCCGTTATCGCGGCTGACGCATTCGCATTCTGCCCGTCGATCACCTCCATCGTCGTTGATTCCGCAAATACCTACTACAAGAGCAATAATTCCGACTGTATAGTTGAGATCGACAATATCAATTACCAGGATAAGCTCATTGCCGGATGTGTAAACACCGTTATTTACAAGGGTATCAAGGAGATAGGCGAGTACGCGTTCGTCGGATGCGTTGATCTTAAGACCTTGAACATTCCTTCCAGCGTTACCGAGATCCGCGAGGGCGCGTTCTACGGCTGTACCTCTCTTTCGGAGATAAAGGTGGACGCAAACAACGGTAAATATCTGGTAGTCGACAACTGCTTGATTATTCCTCACGAGATGAGACTCGTTCAGGGCTGCAAGAGCAGCGTTATCTCCGAGGAGTATGAGATCGATGGCGAGACCAAGCAGCTTCTCTCTATCTCCAAGCACGCATTCGCGGGATGTACCGGTATCACGGAAATATACATTCCTTCTACGGTGGAGAGTCTTGCGGCAGGCTCGTTTGACGGCTGTACCTCCCTGAATAAGATAGTTGTTGCGAACGACGAGCTCGTGCTTAACGGCGACGTCTTCAGCGGATGCGCCGCGATAGACGATATAACCATTCCTATGTCCTTGCTCGATTACTTCATCGGCAAATCCAAGGACGTGCTCAAGAACGTAGCTCTTACTACGGGCGATAGCATTAAGGACGGATGCTTTGCGAACAGCGCTTCCTTGACAACGGTAAGCCTTCCTGCCACCGTTGCGGAAATAGGCAATTACGCCTTCGGCGGCTGTAAGGCGCTCGTGAAGGTAACTATTGCTTCCGGATCCGTTCTCAACACCATCGGTCACAACGCGTTTGACGGCTGCGAGTCCTTCAAGGAGATCGCTCTTGAGACCGAGACTGTTGATGAGTACGCGGTATTTACCGTTCCCGCTACCGTCGAGACTATCGGTAATTAC
Organism: uncultured Ruminococcus sp.; assembly: GCA_964460165.1. GTDB lineage: Bacteria > Bacillota > Clostridia > Oscillospirales > CAG-272 > UBA1740. The sequence goes on from CAYWPS010000096.1 coordinate 5,602, forward strand.
GCATTCAGAGGCTGCGCGATAGAGGCTCTTGATTTTGCGGAAAACGGCAGGCTTACCGCGATAGACTACAAGGTATTCGCGGATTGCGTATCCTTGAATGAGCTTTCTATTCCCTCTTATATAAATACCGTTGACTTCGACGCGTTTTACGGTTGCGCAAATCTTAAGAAGGTCAGTATTCCTTCCGAGTTCGTACGTTCTCTTTCCAATGCGAAGGGCGAAGCGGGCTACCCCGTGATAGAGACCTTAGAGATCACATCAGGCGATTGCATCAGCAGAGACTGCTATTACATCAGAGAGATGAAGGATCTCAAGACTCTCGTGATAGGCAAGGACGTAACAGATATAGATAACAGAGTATTTGAGGGCTGCTCCAAGCTTGAGACCATCACCGTCGCAGAGGGCAACACCAAGTACAGCAGCGTTGGTAACTGTCTTATCGAGGACGGCGAGACCCTGATCCTCGGCAGCGTAAGCTGCGAGATCCCCGCTACCGTTAAGACGATCGCCTCCTACGCGTTTGCGCAGTCTGACGTACCTGCGGTCGTTATACCCGAGACCGTTACTCTCGTAGAGGAATTCGCGTTCTCCTCCTGCCGCAGTCTTGCGGAGATTACTATCGAAAGCTCCGCGACCGTTATAGCGCTTAAGGCATTCGACGGAAGCGACGGCATCAAGACCGCCGTTATCCCCTCGAGCGCGATCCCTTACATCTCTCAGGTATCTCTTGAGTCTGTCAAGATAACCGAGGGCAGGATCCCCGCGGGTGCTTTCAAGAACTGCGTTACTCTTACTGCCGTAGAGGTTTCCGCAGGCGTAGAGCTTGAGGACGAGACCGTATTCGCGGGCTGTAAGAATATAATCTCCATTACCGCTCCCGTAACCATCCTCGCAGGCTTCTCTGAGCTTCAGCTCGAAGAGCTTGGTATCAACAGCGTTGACGCCGCGATAACCAAGGAGTTCATAGATAACTTCAAGGATATCAAGTCCCTCTATCTCCTCGCGAGCGATGAGGAATACGATATAGCAAGCAACGCCTTCGCGTCTTGCGTAAATATCGAGATAGCTGACGTTCCCGCATG
>CAYWPS010000097.1:0-6657 GCA_964460165.1 uncultured Ruminococcus sp.
TCACAATGGCAGTATCTCCCCTTGACTGTATGGGATGTACTCTTTGCGTTAAGGCTTGCCCTGTAACAGCTAACGCTGCTAAGACAGGTAAGACATCTGCAATCGAGATGAAGCCCATCGCTACTCAGCTTGATCAGCAGAAGGCTTATGACTATGCTGTTGCTAACGTAGCAGAGAAGGCAGAGCTTGTTAACGTAACCGTTAAGGGCAGCCAGTTCAAGCAGCCCCTGCTTGAGTACTCGGGCTCTTGCGCAGGATGTGCAGAGACCTCTTACGCTCGCCTTATCACTCAGCTCTTCGGTGAGAGAATGTACATCTCCAACGCAACAGGATGCTCCTCTATCTGGGGTGGCTCCGCTCCCGCAACTCCCTACACTGTAAACAACGCAACAGGCAGAGGACCCGCATGGGCTAACTCGCTGTTCGAGGATAATGCTGAGCACGGTCTCGGTATGTATATCGGTCAGAAGGCTATCCGCGAGAAGCTTATCGGCTACGTAAAGGCTCTCCGTGAGACCGTTTGCTGTGACGATAAGGTTGCTGTTATCGATGCTTACCTTAACTCTGTAAACGACGGTAAGGCAAACGAGACTGCTACCAAGGCTCTTGTTGCTATGCTTGAGAATTGCGATTGCACAAGCGAGCTCAAGGATAAGATCCTTGCTGAGAAGCAGTACCTCTCCAAGAAGGCAGTATGGATCTTCGGCGGAGACGGTTGGGCATACGACATCGGATTTGGCGGTCTTGACCACGTTATCGCTTCTGGTGAGGACGTAAATATCATGGTATTCGATACCGAGGTTTACTCCAACACAGGCGGTCAGGCATCCAAGGCTTCCAATATCGGTCAGGTCGCTCAGTTCGCGGCGGCAGGTAAGGCGATAGGCAAGAAGAACCTTGCCGAGATCGCTATGTCCTACGGCTACGTTTACGTTGCGCAGGTCGCTATGGGCGCTGATATGAACCAGACACTCAAGGCTATGGCAGAGGCTGAGGCTTATCCCGGACCCTCTATCATCATCGGCTACGCTCCTTGCGAGATGCACTCTATCAAGGGCGGCATGGCTAACTGCCAGGAGGAGATGAAGAAGGCTGTTGAGGCTGGCTATTGGCAGATGTTCAGATTCAACCCCGCGCTCAAGGCAGAGGGCAAGAATCCCTTCTCCCTTGACTCCAAGGAGCCTACCGCTTCTTATCAGGACTTCATCAACGGCGAGGCAAGATACACCAGACTTGCTCAGCAGTTCCCTGAGAGAGCAAAGGAGCTCTTCGCGAAGGCTGAGGCGACCGCAAAGGCTAAGTATGAGCGTCTCAAGAAGCTCGTGGAATTCTATAACGTGTAAATTTCGCGAATTTTGCCCGCTCACGTTCAAGCTCGCGATAGGTAGCTATTGCCTCGGGACGTGAGCCGAGCAAGCTTCATCAAAATTGCTTGCGTTATCGGTTCTGATAACGACGAAAACAAATCGGTTGGATTTTATCTCCCACGGGGTAACCCGTGGGAGATTTTTTACATAAAAACGTGGCACCCGCAGGTGCCACGCATAAAAGATTATTTCAGAATTAAAGGAGGCTCATATAAAGAGCGGTGATATCCTCGACCGAGGTGGGTCTGGGATTGCCGGGACGGCAAGCATCGTCAAATGCGGATTGAGCAAGGAAGGGTACGTCCTCCACCTTTACGATATCCTTGAGATCGGCAGGGATTCCTACGTCGAGAGAAAGCTGCTTTACAGCCTCAATTGCTGCTCTGCGGTACTCCTCGGTAGTCATAGCGTCAACGCCTTCAACGCCCATAGCGCGTGCTATCTCTCTGTACTTCTCACCGGTTGCGGGGGCGTTATACTCCATAACCGTGGGCAGTATTATTGCGTTAGCGACGCCGTGGGGGGTGTCGTAAAGCGCGCCGAGGGGGTGTGCCATTGAGTGAACGATGCCGAGACCTACGTTGGAGAAGCCCATACCCGCGATGTACTGACCGAGAGCCATTCCGTCTCTGCCCTCCTTGGTATTCTCTACCGCGCCGCGAAGCGACTTCGAGATGATGCGGATGGCTTCGATATGGAACATATCGGACAGAGTCCATGCGCCGCCGGTGATATAACCCTCGATAGCGTGGGTAAGAGCATCCATGCCGGTAGCGGCGGTAAGGCTCTTTGGCATGGTAGCCATCATATCGGGATCAACCACCGCGACTACGGGAATATCGTGTACGTCTACGCATACCATCTTTCTGTTGTTCTGCACGTCGGTAATAACGTAGTTTATGGTAACCTCGGCTGCGGTGCCTGCCGTAGTGGGAACCGCGATGATGGGAACGCACTTGTTCTTGGTAGGAGCTACTCCCTCAAGCGAGCGCACGTCCGCAAACTCGGGGTTTGTGATGATTATACCTACTGCCTTTGCGGTATCCATGGATGAGCCGCCGCCTATTGCGACGATACAATCTGCGCCGGAAGCCTTGAATGCTTCAACGCCTGCCTGTACGTTCTCGATGGTGGGGTTGGGCTTGATGTCGGAGAAGATATCGTACGCTATGCCTGCATTATCAAGCACGTCTGTAACCTTTTTTGTGACACCGAACTTGATAAGGTCGGGGTCTGATGCCACGAGTGCCTTTTTAAAGCCTCTTGCCTTGATTTCATCGGCGATAGCACTGATAGCGCCCGCACCGTGATACGAGGTCTCATTGAGTACAAATCTGTTCATTGGTATATTTCCTTTCAAAAAAGTTTTATACTCCTATTATACAACAGAGCATTTACATTGTCAATGTTTTGTCAATCTTTTTTTGACCGCTAAAAAATTAAAAAAATGTAAAAAAGTACTTGACAAACAGTATTCCGCGGAGTATAATGTAATACGGTTAGCGCAGGCTAACTTGCATTGAACGTATTATATGGAGTTGATTATGACATTACTTAACGCTGAGGAAGGAAAGGAATATATCGTTTCGCGTATTGAAACCGATGACGAGGAGCTCAACTCGTTTTTGTTCTCGCTCGGTTGTTACAGCGGTGAGCCTATCACCGTCGTGACCCGTCGCAAGCACGGCTGCGTCGTCTCTGTAAAGGACGGCAGATACAATATCGACAACGATCTTGCCGAGGCTATCGTAATTGAATAATATACGGGTCATTGAGCCGCTTTTGCGTTACTTAATGACTCTGTGCTTTAAGACGAGGTTAGCCAAGGCTAACCGAATGAGATCGTGATATTAAAAATTACATACAGGAGGAATCAAAATGAGAATTGCACTCACAGGTAACCCTAACAGCGGTAAAACCACGATGTACAATGCTCTCACCGGCCGTAACGAAAAGGTCGGTAACTGGGCGGGTGTAACCGTTGATAAAAAGGAACACCCTATCAAAAAAAGCTATTTCAAAGGTGCTGAGGAGCTCATAGCAGTTGACCTTCCCGGCGCGTACTCGATGTCTCCCTTTACCTCGGAGGAGAGCATCACCTCGGACTATGTGAGGAACGAGCATCCCGACGCTATCATCAATATCGTTGACGCGACGAATCTTTCTCGTAGCTTATTCTTCACAACGCAGCTTCTCGAGCTTGGCATCCCCGTGGTAGTCGCGCTCAATAAGACCGACTCCAACGAGAAGAAGCAGAACAAGATCGACGCCGCAAAGCTTTCCGAGCTTCTCGGCTGTCCCGTCGTTGAGACGGTCTCCACCTCGGCAAAGGGTCTTGACAAGGTCGTGGAGGTAGCGGCAGGTCTCTTGGGCAAGGGACAGAAGGCTCCTTACGTTCAGGCGGATATCGACCTTACCGACAAGGCGTCGGTTGAGGCAGAGGACAGACGCCGTTTCACCTTCGTAAACAATATCGTAAGGAAGGTTGAGACCAGAAAGGTTCTCACTAAGGATATAAACGTCGGTGACAAGATCGACGCGGTCCTTACTAACAAGTGGCTTGGCATTCCGATCTTCGCGGTCGTTATGTTCCTTGTGTTCCAGATCTCTCAGTCATGGCTCGGCGCGTGGATCGCTGAGGGCTATGAGTTCGCAAACGGAACCGTCATTCCCGGTCTCGTTACTCTCATTGAGATGTTCGGCGAATGGGTCGGCGGTCTTCTCGAGAATGCAAACCCGCTTCTCTCATCTATCATCGTTGACGGTATCATCGGCGGTGTCGGTGCGGTCGTCGGATTCCTGCCTCTCGTTATGGTAATGTACTTCCTTATCGCGCTTCTCGAAGACTGCGGATACATGGCTCGCGTTACCATCGTTCTTGACCCCATCTTCAAGAAGGTCGGACTTTCGGGTAAGTCCGTTATCCCCTTCGTTATCGGTACAGGCTGCGCTATCCCCGGCATTATGGCTTGCCGTACTATCAGAAACGAGCGCGAGCGCAGAACTACCGCAATGCTCACTCCCTTTATGCCGTGCGGCGCAAAGCTCCCCGTTATCTCGCTCTTTGCGGGCGCGTTCTTCGGCGAGAGCCGTTGGGTCGGCGTTTCGATGTACTTCATCGGTATCATACTTATTCTTCTTTGCGCGCTTCTTATCAACGCGCTTAACGGCTACAAGCCGAAAAAGTCCTTCTTCATTATCGAGCTTCCCGAGTACAAGGCTCCCAGCGTAAAGAAGGCGGCGCTTTCTATGTGCCAGCGCGGCTGGGCTTACATAGTTAAGGCGGGTACTATTATTCTCGTATGTAACTTCATCGTTCAGCTTATGCAGAGCTTCGGTTGGAATCTTCAGCCCGTTGAGAACGCAGGCGATTCCATCCTCGCTACCATCGCTACTCCCTTTGCATATCTCTTTGCTCCTATCGTTGGTGTTGTTGCCTGGCAGCTTGCCGCAGCGGCTATCACCGGCTTTATCGCGAAGGAGAACGTCGTCGGCACTCTCGCCGTCTGCTTCGTAGGACTTGAGAACCTCATCGACACCGAGGAGCTCGCTCTTATGGAAGGCGCAGGCGTAGAGGTTGCTGGCATTATGGCGATAACCAAGGTTGCGGCACTCGCATACCTTATGTTCAATCTCTTCACGCCCCCCTGCTTTGCGGCGATCGGTGCTATGAACTCCGAGATCAAGAGCAAAAAGTGGCTCTTTGCAGGCATTGGAATTCAGCTTGCGGTCGGATACAGCATCGGCTTCCTCACCTACTTCTTCGGCACTATCCTCACCGGCGGCACGCTCGGCAAGGCTTGGATGTCGATAGTTGGCTGGCTTATCGTAGCTGCTATCGCGGCTGTCTTCGCCTTCGTTATCATTAAGAAAAAGCAGGAAGTGTATAACGAAGAAAACGAAAATCAAGCGGCGGTTGTTTGATATGGGAGCTATTGATTACGTAATAATTGCGGTTATCACCCTCGTTATTGCTGGCGCGTCATACTATATCTACCGTGCTAAAAAGAGCGGTAAAAAATGCATTGGCTGTCCCGACAGCGCATCCTGCCAGAGCTCCGGCGGGTGCTCGGGCAGTTGCTCCTCTTGCTCCTGCGGTTGCGGCGAGGAAGAAAAATAAAATAAAAAACTCCGTAAAAAAGAAAATGCCAGAGGTAGTTGCCTCTGGCATTTTTGAGTATCAAATGTAAAAAATCATTTGCAAATATGGCGCTTTAACGCCTCGAAGGACTCGTCTGAGATATGGTGCTCTATCTTGCACGCATCGGTAGCGGCGATCTCGCGGTCGACACCGAGCCCGACGAGAAAGTCGGTGAGCAGTCTGTGACGGTCGTACATCTTTACGGCAACCTCACGTCCGATGTCGGTAAGTGAGATGAAGCCGTCGGAGTCAACGCTGATATATCCGCCCGTCTTAAGCAGTCCCACCGCGCGCGAGACGCTCGGTTTGGAAAATCCCATATGCTCGCACACGTCGATGGAGCGCACGTGGGGATTTTCCTCCGTGAGAATAAATATTGTTTCGAGATACATCTCGCCTGATTCTTGAAGCTGCATTGTTTTCCTCTTTTCCGGTGCTACGCACCCGATTTAGCAGAAGCAATCCTTGTAATGAGCGATAGCTTCCTGTATTATTCTGAGAGCCTCCTCGCGAGTAGAAACCTCGTCTACCGCGGTATCCTTGTGCTCGAGATTTTTGTAGACGCTGAAGAAGTGGCACATCTCGTCAAACAGGTGTTTCGGGAGCTCGTCGATCGTTTTGTAGTGGTTGTAGTTGGGGTCGTTGAAGGGGATGGCGATTATTTTTTCGTCGTTCCTACCGTTGTCTATCATCTTGATGACGCCTATCGGATACGCTCTGACAAGCGACATAGGCTCAAGCGGCTCGGCGCAGATGAGCAGGACGTCGAGCGGGTCTCCGTCGTCACCGTAGGTTCTGGGGATAAAGCCGTAATTTGCCGGATAGTGTGTGGACGTGTATAATATTCTGTCAAGCATGATAAGACCCGTTTCCTTATCGAGCTCGTACTTTTTCTTACTTCCCTTAGATATCTCGACTACGCAGATAAAGTCCTCGGGCGTGATCCTTTTGGGCGATATACTGTGCCAGATATTAGACATTTTTGCTTTCTCCTTTCATATAATGCGAAAGCTGTGCGCTTGTATTATTTACCATTGTCCTACTATTATACACCATACTCGGAAGAAAGTCAAGAAAAATAAAAAAAACGGGCTGCGAATTTAAATGTTAATATATCTCTGCAGAGAGTTTTAGGATCTTCCTGAACTA
>CAYWPS010000098.1:0-6639 GCA_964460165.1 uncultured Ruminococcus sp.
GGATACACTTGTTGTTATCTCTTACGAGATGAGGGGTGGAGTAGTCAAGCTCGTATGTGGGCTTGAATCCGCCAAAAGCGTTCTGATCTACACCATATTCAAGGCAGAGCTTCTGGAGCTCACAGTTGGTAGATCTTACGCAGGAGAGACAGCTCATATCGTGAGTGGAGAGGATAAGCTCGAGCGTGGTCTTGCGGGCATCTCTTACCTTCTGGGTGTTGGTGCTGATCTCCATGCCGTCGGTTACGGGGTATACGCATGCGGTAACAAGTCCGCGGGCGCCGGTAGCCTCAACAACGCAGATACGGCATGCGCCGATCTCATTCTTTTCTTTCATATAGCAGAGGGTAGGGATCTCTACGCCTGCTGCGCGGGCAGCCTCGAGAATAGTAGCGCCCTTGGGTACGCTTACAGCAATACCGTTAACTTTACAATTAAGCATTTCCATTTTTGCGTACTCCTTTCAAATTATATCTTAGAAATTGCGCCGAACTTACAGCCCGCCATACAAGCGCCGCACTTGATACACTTAGCGGTATCGATAGCGTAAGAGGGGAGCTTGTGACCGGGTGCGACATAGTCGGTCTTGTGGATAGCGTCAACAGGGCAGTTCTTAGCGCACTTGCCGCAGCCGATACACTTGTCCTGATCGATATTGAAGGAGAGAAGGTTCTTACATACGCCTGCGGGACACTTCTTGTCTACAACGTGAGCGATGTACTCGTCGCGGAAGAAGTTGAGGGTCGCGAGAACGGGGTTGGGTGCGGTCTGACCGAGACCGCAGAGGGAGTTTGCCTTTATGTAGTTGCAGAGCTCCTCGAGTCTGTCGATATCCTCGAGAGTTCCGTTACCGTCGGTGATCTTGTTGAGAAGCTCAAGAAGACGCTTGGTACCTACACGGCAGGGAGTACACTTACCGCAGGATTCGTCAACGGTGAACTCAAGGAAGAATTTAGCCATATCAACCATACAGGTGTCCTCGTCCATAACGATAAGACCGCCCGAGCCCATCATACAGCCGATGGAAACGAGGTTGTCGTAATCTACCTCGGTGTCGATAAGGGAAGCGGGGATACATCCGCCGGAAGGACCGCCGGTCTGAGCCGCCTTGAACTTCTTGCCGTTGGGGATACCGCCGCCGATGTCGTAGATGATCTCGCGAAGGGTAGTACCCATGGGGATCTCAACAAGACCGGTATGCTCGATCTTACCGCCGAGCGCGAATACCTTGGTACCCTTGGATCTTTCGGTACCCATAGAGGTGAACCATTCTACGCCGTTAAGAATGATCTGGGGGATGTTAGCGAAGGTCTCAACGTTGTTTTCAACTGTGGGACGGTTGTAAAGACCCTTAACTGCGGGATACGGAGGACGAGGACGGGGCTCGCCGCGGTTGCCCTCGATGGAGGTCATAAGAGCAGTTTCCTCGCCGCATACGAACGCGCCTGCGCCAAGTCTGATCTCAAGGTCAAAATCAAATCCGGAGTTAAAGATATTCTTGCCGAGAAGGCCGTACTCGTTGGCTTGATTGATGGCGTTCTGAAGACGGGTAACTGCAATGGGGTACTCAGCACGTACGTAGACGTAGCCCTTGGTAGCGCCGATCGCATAACCGCAGATGATCATAGCCTCAATAAGAGAGTGGGGGTCGCCCTCGAGAATGGAACGGTCCATGAATGCTCCGGGGTCGCCCTCGTCTGCATTACATACGACGTACTTCTGATCAGCCTTATTGGGAGCTGTAAGAGCCCATTTTCTGCCGGTGGGGAAGCCTCCGCCTCCTCTGCCGCGAAGACCGGAATCGGAAACGACCTTAATTACCTCCTCGGGAGTCATCTCGGTGAGAACCTTACCGAGAGCCTGATAACCGTCCATTGCGATGTACTCGTCGATGTTGTCGGGGTCGATAACGCCGCAGTTGCGGAGAACTATACGCTTCTGGGACTTATAGAAGGCGGTGTCGTTAAGCGAAACGCTTGCCTTCTCGACGATCTCGTCCGCGCCGGTGTCTGCGTACACGAGACGCTCAACGACTCTACCCTTGAGAAGATGCTCCTCAACGATCTCCTTAACGTCCTTAGGCTCAACACGGCTGTAGAAGGTACCGTCGGGATAAACGATAACTACGGGACCGAGAGCGCAAAGACCAAAGCAGCCGGTCTGAACGAGCTTAACCTCGTTTTCAAGACCAAAAGCCTTGATGTTTTCCTGGAAAGCTTCCTGGATTTTGTTACTGCCGGAGGAGGTACAGCCTGTACCGCCACAAACAAGAACTTGTGCACGAATCATTTTTTTAATACCTCCTTATACGTCAGCGGGGGTGAACTCAACAACGACCTCACCGTGCTTAAGATGCTTTTCTACTACTGTTTTTGCCTTTTCGGGAGTCATCTTTACGTAGGTAACCTTTTCCTTACCTGCCTCGTAGATCTCTACGATGGGTTCGTACTGGCAAAGACCGACGCATCCCGTCTGGGAAACGGTAACCTTTTCGGTAAGACCGCTGTTGTTGACCTCCTCAACGAATGCGTTGAGAACGGGTCTTGCGCCTGCCGCGATACCGCAGGTAGCCATACCTACGACAACGCGAACATCGCTTGAGCCTTCGCGAAGAACGACCTTGTCCCTCATTTTGTTTTTGATTGCCTGCAATTCAGCCAAAGATTTCATTTTTGTGTCCTTTCTCTGTTTGCTTTTTATTTAATTTTATTTGATCGCTTCATATTGCTCCATGAGGTTGTCACGTATCCAGCATATTACCTCGTAGGTGTTAAGCGGTACGTCCTCAAGTACCTCCTTAAGCACGCGCGTGTCAAGTTCGACAGTTCCTTTATCCGTCGTATGACAGAACAGGAAATCTGTCATAGGGTGACCTTGTATCAGAGTCACGACGCTCGACGTGACGTCGCCAAGAGGGGTAAAATCTATATGATTTTTGAGAAAAATCGCCGTCACGGTAGTTCCGTGGTCCTTCGCATCGGTGCTCGATGTGATCAGGAGCGAGCCTCCCGTCTGCTCACACGCGAGCTTCAGCAGCGGAATGCCAAGTCCCACCTTGCGCGTTTTTCTCGTGGTATAAAAGGGATCAGTGACGGATTTGACCGTCTCCTCGTTCATGCCGCAACCGTCGTCCTTGATAGTGAGTGTGAGCTCGTTACCTATCTCGTTTACGTATATCTCGGTCAGCGTTGCTTTTGCTTTGACCGAGTTTTCGGCAATGTCGAGTATGTTAAGTGATATTTCTTTCATATCTTATTCAGCAGCTTGAACAGCTCGCGTCTCACCTCGCTTGGTGAGTCCGGATGGGCATCAAGCTCAAAAAAGTAATTTGTTTCGCTTATGTCGGTTAAATAGTGAGAGTCGGAGCTCACAATGATCACCTTGTCCGATAATCCGTATTTTTCCTTGTATTCGTCTATCTTCTCGGGAGAGCGCATCTCAACGCAGCTGAAGCTCGGTGTCGGGGGCAGAGCGCCAAGTATGGCAATGATCCCGTTTGCATCCCTGTCGATATGCGCAGGGTAGCATAAACCTCCGAAGTCTTTTACAAGCCCGGGCGCTTCATCTAAGGATATCGTCGTCGCGTTCGGTAACAAATACTCATCTGTACCGATTGGCTCGTCCTCGCAGTTTAATATGAGCTGCTCGCCGAAAACGTCTGTCCTGTTTTTGATGAAAACTCGCCTTTTTTGCAAATATTCATCAAATTTTAGGGCAGAGTCAAGTTCTTCGAATAAACACACAAGGTGAATATCCTCCGACGTCGTGAGCTCAAGTCCGGCTACGGGAATTATCCCGTATCTTTTTGCTGCTTCAAAAAACGCGGGACAGTTCTTCGCGCTGTTGTGATCGGTAAGCGCCGCGATCTTTATTCCCGAGAGATACGCCATGCCGGCAATATTGTTCGGTGTATTATCGTTATCGGCGCAAGGGGACAGACACGAGTGATTGTGAAGGTCGTAGCTGTAACGCATCATAAACCGACGGAAGCAAGCCTCTTGGCTATTTGGTACGCGCTCTCACTTGAGGAGAGTATGTTTACGCCCTTAGCCTCGGCGGTAGCCGCGACTCCCTCGTCGAGTGTAACACCCTCCGCGAGAATTACGCAGGCGACGTCGGCAAGCGTTGCTACGGCTATTACGTTTTGATTAGACATTATCGTTATCCAGGCGTTGTCTTCCTCAGCCCTTCCCATTACCCAACTTAACAGATCTCCTATATACGCGCCCTTGACCTCTCGTTCAGGTGCAGGCACAGCGACGGGTGTGAGTGAGGCGATTTTAGTAAGTTCGATTACGTTCATATCAGCCTTCCTTTCCTTCTCTGAGCTCCCTGAGCGTCTTTATAGGGCATCCGTTGATGTCTGCGACGCCCTTGATCACGTCCTCGGCAAACGCCCTGCATGTCGGCGCGCCGCACGAGCCGCAGTCAGTTCCGGGGAGTGTGTCCTTGAAGCTGTGGATATCCGCGAGCATGCGCATAGATTTTGCTATGCTGTCGCTCAGTCTCGATATGGGCATATACTCCGGCAGATCGTCAAAGAGGTAGTAGTCGGGGATGTATTCGCCATCCTCCTTGGTCACCTGATTTTTTGATACCGGGAGATATCTGCGAAGCGTCTGCAGTCTTGCCTTCGCTATAAACGGATTCTGTATCGTAAGAACACCGCCTACGCATCCGCCTGTACAGGCGTTGAGCTCTATAAACTCGACCGACGGTATATTACCGTTTTCGAGCTGATCCAGCACACGTATCACGTTGTCAATACCGTCAGCGGCAAGATAGTCGTCGTTGAAGATAGCGGTTGCCTCTCCGCCGCTTCTAGCCCATCCTATGCCTATTCGGCCGGATTCTGAGAGCTGGGGGACGTCGTCGCCTTTCTTCATTTTACCGATCAAAAGGAAATAAATGTCGTTTATCGAAACTACCTCGTCAACGCAGCTCTTATAGGTTGCAAAGCCGTTTTTGACGTAGCTTGCCTTTGCGGGGCAGGGAGAGATAAAGCAGACGCCGATATCCTCGGGGTTGAGTTCGGGATGCTCACGCATTGCCTTCTCCTTCGCGAGCTTTGCCGCGATCTCCATGGGGGGGAGCATATGTATTATATGCTCCGATAGAGAAGGGAATCTCAGACTTATAAGTCTGGAGATAACCGGGCACGCCGAGCTGATAGCCGGCTTTTTCACTCCGTCGAGCTTAAGGTAGGTTCTCGTGTACGCCGTTACGAGCTCCGCCGCCTTCGATACCTCGAAAACGTCGTCAAATCCGATCTTCAGAAGTCCGTCGAGGACGTAGTCGATCTCCTCGAGGTTATCGAACTGTCCGTAAAGTGTGGGCGCCGGGAGTGCGATCTTCCACTTGAACCTCTCCATATCGGAAAGCTTGCCGCAAACGGCTTTTTTTGCTTTGTGAGGACAAACTCTGATACATTCACCGCAGTCAATACATCTTTTTGGATTGATTAAAGCGCGGCTGTCCTTAATGCGTATTGCTTCTGTCGGGCAATGCTTAAGACAAGTAGTGCATCCGGTACACTTACTCTCATCCAAAAGAACCGAGTGCTCGTAAGTATACATAAAGTTTCCACCTATTTTAATAATTAACTCTCATAACGATTTTGGTACCCACATTTGGCGTAGAGAATATCTCGAGCTTATCCGTATTCTTTTTCATATTCGGAAGACCCATACCTGCGCCAAAGCCGAGCGAACGGATGTTATCCGATGCAGTGGAGTATCCCTCCTGCATAGCCTTATCAATATCCGATATACCGGGGCCGTGGTCGTCAAGGACGATCTCGATATATTCATCGTACACGCCGACCTCGGCAACGCCGCCGCCCGCGTGGATGACCATATTTATCTCACCCTCGTACATAGCGATAGAAACACGTCTGATAGTATCGGGGTCAATTCCGATCTGTCTGAGATTCTTCTTTACTTGTACGGAGGCTTGACCGGCGGAGGTGAAATCATCACCGTCCACCTCAAATCTGAAGACCAAATGATCTTGCATTACTCAATCTTTTCCTTGCCGCAAAGACCGCCGGCGTATATGATGCCGCAGGACTCATAGAGAGTCTTGTTGGTACTCATTACGACAATACCGCTTTCTTCGGCTAAAGCCAAAATTTCATCAGTCGGAGTTTTCGAGCGAACGAATACCACACATACCATATCCAGCATAATGGCGGTACGAATGACCTGTGGATTCACGAGTCCCGTGAGAAGAACGCTCTGGTCCTTGACATAGGCGAGCACGTCACTCATCAGGTCACAGCCAAATGCTGATGTAACTTCTTTGTCAAGGTTATCTCCGTGGCAGAGGAGCTTTGCGTCAAGCAAATGTTGAATATCTTTGATTTTCATATAGCTTTCCTATCCCTTTCGGGTAAATTAGGAGTACTTCGCGATAATATCGTTTACGTCATCAACACCGAGACGACCGTAAACCTCTTCGTTTACCGTAAGAACGGGCGCAAGTCCGCATGCGCCGATGCAACGGCAGGCGGTGAGAGAGAACTTTCTGTCGGGGGTACATTCGTCTCCTCCGATCCCGAGAACCTCCTGGAGCTTATCATAGATATCGCCCGAGCCTTTAACGTAGCAAGCGGTTCCGAGACAAACGGAAATGTTGTAG
>CAYWPS010000099.1:0-6625 GCA_964460165.1 uncultured Ruminococcus sp.
ATCCGCGAACTCTCGGCAGGTAGCGCCGGTGTCGCGTCCGGTGACGGTAAGCCTCTTTTCCTCGAAGGAGCAGATATCGAGCGCTCGCTCGAGCTTATCAGCCTTATCCTGATAGCCGATGTGAGAGAGGAGCATAGCCGAGGCTCTGAGCATCGAGCAGGGGTCTGCGTAGATAGCTCTGCCCTCGCTCACCATTCTGGGAGCCGAGCCGTGTATCGCCTCGAACATAGCGTATTTCTTGCCGATGTTGGCGCAGCCTGCCGTGCCGACGCCGCCCTGGAACTCCGCCGCCTCGTCGGATATGATGTCGCCGTAGAGGTTGGGGCAGAGTATGACCTTGAAGGATGAGCGGCGCTTCTTATCAACGAGCTTTGCCGTCATTATGTCGGCGTACCACTCGTCCGTGACGATCTCCGGGTAAAGCTCCGCGACCTTATGACAGTCCTCAAGGAAGTTGCCGTCGGTGGTTTTGATTATGTTAGCCTTGGTGACGAGCGAGACTCTGTCAAGACCGTTCTTTCTCGCGTAGTCGTAGGCGAGCCTTGCTATTCTGTCAGAGCCCTGCTTCGTCGTAACGGTGAAGTCGCACGCCAGATCCTCGGTCACGTTGAAGCCTGACGATCCGACTGCGTAGCCGCCCTCTGTATTCTCGCGGAAGATCGTCCAGTTTATACCCTCCTCGGGCACTTTAACGGGGCGTATGTTGGCGAAAAGGTCGAGAGCCTTTCGCATAGCTACGTTGGCGGATTCTATGTTGGGCATTCCGCTGCCCTTCTGCGGCGTGGTCGTTGGACCCTTAAGTATGATGTGGCACGACTTCAGCTTCTCCATTACGTCGTCTGGGATAGCCTTGTTGCAGGCGATGCGGTTTTCGATCGTGAGACCTTCGATGTCCACGAAGGCTACCTTGCCCGCCGCTATCTCATTCGACAGCAGGTGCTCGAGCACACGGCGCGCCTCGGCGGTTATCGTGGGTCCGATGCCGTCGCCTCCGCATACGCCTATTCTTATCGTATCGAGCGATCCGTAGTCCACGAAGTCTCCTTGAGCCTTCATATCTTCAACTCTTTTTAGCTGCGACTCAAGAATTGCTCTGAACTTATCGCAGGCTGCATCAAGCTGATTTTTGTAAATATCTGTTTGCATTTTCATATCCTTTTTTAGTAAAACGTTACTGGTTTGCTTTCGTGTAAGCGAGCAGACCTCCGGCGAGGAGTATTGACCTCTGCCTTTCCGTGAGGTTGAGCTTCAGGGGGATGGAGCAGCCATTAGTCTTGTTTACGAGTACTACACCGTCCTTGGCAGTCACTGCATCACGAAGACCGTCTATCAGTATTTCATCTGTCTCGCTTATTCTGTCGTAGTCGCCCTCGGATTCGAGAGTGAAGGGGATAATACCGAAGTTGATGAGATTTGCGACGTGTATTCTCGCGAAGCTCTTGGCGATGACCGCCTTGATGCCGAGGTACTGGGGAACCATTGCCGCGTGCTCACGCGATGAGCCCTGACCGTAGTTTGAGCCTCCGAGAATGACTCCGCCGCCCATAGCCTTTGCTCTTTCGGGGAAGGCGGGGTCGCATACCGTGAAGCAGAACTCCGACAGCTTCGGCACGTTGGAGCGGTAGGGGAGGACCTTCGTCCCGGCGGGCATTATGTGGTCGGTCGTTATATTGTCGCCAACCTTGAGCACCACGGATGCGGAAAGGCTCTCCTTCGTGGGCTCGCCCTTCGGTACGGGCTTGATATTCGGTCCCCGCTCGACCGTGAGGCTCTTTGCCTCCTCCTCGTCTGCGGGCATATCTATAAGATTATCGGATATCCTGAAGTATTCGGGCATTTTGATATTAACGCAGCCCTGAAGCTCGGTCGGATCGGCAAGCACGCCGCTTACGGCGGATGCCGCCGCGCACTCGGGAGATACCAGGTAGACCTCCGCATCCTTGGTGCCGCTCCTGCCGAGGAAGTTGCGGTTGAAGGTGCGCAGGCTCACACCGGCAGATCTTGGGGAGAAGCCCATACCGATACACGGTCCGCACGCGCACTCAAGTATTCTCGCACCCGCGGATATGAGGTCGGCAAGAGCGCCGCACTCTGCGAGCATGGAGTACACCTGCTTGGAGCCCGGGGAAATTGAAAGAGATACGTCGGGGTGTACCGTCTTGCCCTTGAGCATGCCCGCTACCGTGAGAAGATCGCGCAGCGAGGAGTTGGTGCACGAGCCTATACATACCTGATCTATCTTCATACCCTTGAGCTCGGATACGGGCTTTACGTTATCCGGGCTGTGCGGACACGCCGCCAACGGCTTCAGCGCCGAGAGATCCACGGTGTATTTTTCGTGATATACCGCGTCGGGATCTGCCGAGAGCTCGGTGAAGCATTCCTCACGCCCCTCTGCCTTAAGGAAGGCACGCGTTACGTCGTCGGAGGGGAAGATGGAGCTCGTTGCACCGAGCTCGGCACCCATATTTGTTATAGTTGCTCTCTCGGGGACCGAGAGCATCTTTACGCCCTCGCCGGAATATTCTATGATAGCGCCGACTCCGCCCTTTACGCCGAGGAGCCTCAGCACCTCGAGTATCACGTCCTTCGCGCTGACGTATGGGGAGAGAGAGCCCGTAAGCTCTACGTTTATTATCCTCGGCATCGTGATATAGTACGTGCCGCCTCCCATAGCCACGGCTACGTCAAGACCGCCCGCGCCCATACCGAGCATTCCTATACCGCCCGCGGTGGGGGTGTGGCTGTCCGAGCCGATAAGAGTTTTGCCGGGCGCGGAGAAGCGCTCGAGGTGCACCTGATGGCAGATCCCGTTGCCCGGGCGGGAGAATCTTACGCCGTGCTTTTTCGCCACGGTCTGTATATAGCGGTGGTCGTCCGCGTTCTCAAACCCTGCCTGGAGGGTGTTGTGATCTATGTAGGCGACCGAGAGCTCGGTCCTGACCCTAGGGATCTCCATAGCCTCGAGCTGAAGGTACACCGCCGTGCCCGTCGCATCCTGCGTGAGCGTCTGATCTATCTTAAGCCCTATCTCCTCTCCCGTGAGCATCTGACCGGATACGAGGTGATCTTTTATTATTTTTTCTGCGATCGTGTAACCCATAATTTACATTTACCTGCCTTTTGTGGCGATGATCATGTTTTTCAACGCGTTCTCGATGTGCTTCGACGTGAGCTTGTCCGCCATTTCGGCATCCCTTGCCTTTATGGCAGACAGTATCATTTTATGTTCCTCGACCGACTTCTCGAGCCTGCCCGGTACCGCGAGGGCGAGCCTTCTGTACGAGCGGATGTTTCTGTGCAGCTCGCTGAGTATCTTACAGAGGCTGCGGTTGCCCGACGCCTTATATATAATAATATGAAAGCTCGTATCGAGCTCCTTGCATTTATCCACGTCGTTCTTTTGGAGATAGAACTCGCCGAGCTCTACCGTCTCCTCAAGCCGCTTTATCTCCTCGTCGGTCATCCTTTCCGACGCCATTGCCGAGGCGAGACCCTCAAGCCTCATCCGTATTCTGTACGCGTCTGTAAGATCGTCGTCACTCACGCCGAGCACGACGGCTCCTCGGTTCGGCGTCATTTCTATGAGACCGTCCTCGGCAAGCCTGTGCAGAGCGGAGCGCACCGGCGTGCGGCTTACACCAAGCCTCTTGCACAGTGACATCTCGGTCAGAGCCTCGCCGCGCGCGTATTCGCCGGTGATTATTGCTTCCTCGAGCAAAAGATAGACCTTTTCCTCGAGGGATTTCGTCGTTTCGTTGATAATCATATCTTACCCTACTTTAATATCGGAGATACCGACTCGATGATAGCCACCATCTCGTCGTCGCCCAGGAGGGTGGTCCTGCCGTCCTCGTAGAGCTTATCTATATGCTCCTTGACCTTCACGACTATCTCGTCCTGCTTGGTTACGGCGCGGAAGTCGGGGAGCTTGTAGTGCTTGTTTATCCAATAGGCTATTCCCGCAAGCCCCGAGGTGTTTGAGATAGCTACCTCTGCGGGTCTGTTAAGTATAGTCTCGGTATCGAATATGTTGTAGATCTCGGAGTCCTTCATAAGTCCGTCGGCGTGTATGCCCGCGCGCGTTACGTTGAAGTTGTCACCTACGAAGGGGGTCATCGGCGGGATCTTGTAACCGAGCTGATTTCTGAAGTATTCGGCGATCTCGGTGATGACCGTGGGGTCCATACCGTCGAAGCTTCCGCGCAGGGAGGCGTACTCGATAACCATTGCCTCAAGCGGAATGTTGCCCGTCCTCTCGCCTATACCGAGCAGCGAGCAATTGACGGCGGACGCTCCGTAGAGCCAAGCGTTGACCGCGTTCACGACGCCCTTGTAGAAGTCGTTGTGTCCGTGCCATTCGAGCATATCCGAGGGCACGTCGGCGTAGTGGTGCAGACCGTAGACTATACCGGGCACGCTTCGGGGCAGGGCGACTCCGGGGTAGGACACTCCGTAGCCCATGGTGTCGCACATTCTTATTTTAACCGGGATATCCGCCTCGCGCGAGAGATCGGTCAATGCGTTGACGAACGGCACTACGAAGCCGTAAAAATCCGCGCGGGTGATGTCTTCCAGGTGGCATCTCGGGCGTATGCCCGCGTCAAAGGCTCTTTTCACTACTCCGAGGTAGTGATCGAGCGCCTCGCCTCTTGAGAGCCCGAGCTTCTTGAATATATGATAGTCCGAGCAGGACACGAGGATGCCGGTCTCCTTGATGCCTATGTCGCGTACGAGCTTGAAGTCCTCCTTCTTAGCTCTTATCCACGTAGTGATCTCGGGAAAACGATAGCCGAGGTCCATACATCTCTCCACTGCCTCGCGATCCTTTTTCGTATAGACGAAGAACTCGCTCTGACGGATGATGCCGTTGGGGCCGCCGAGCCTTGAGAGCATTTTGTACATATCCACTATCTCGCCCGCTGTGTAGGGAGCTCTCGACTGCTGACCGTCACGGAAGGTGGTGTCAGTGATCCAGATCTCCTCGGGCATATCCAGCGGCACGCGCCTGTGGTTGAAGGCTACCTTCGGTATCTCGGTGTATGGATACACGTCACGGTAGAGGTTGGGCTCGTCAACGTCCTGGAGCGTGTATCTGTATTGATGCTGCTCAAGCAGATTGCTGTGCTTATTCTTAGTTATCATATCCCTCACCCTTCCTTTCGCCGGTGAATTAAAAGTATCTGCGTACGGCTTGCTCCGTTAACGCGCGGCAAATACCCGCAATGGATTGTATACAAGTGTACAATGAAATATGCATAAATTATAATATATTACATGCGGTAATGTCAATACGGTTTTTGATATTTTTAACGCTTGTGTCCTTGTTTTTTCAAATAGGGGTATTAAAAATACTCATACCAAAAGCGTCACCGCGGGCAGAAAAGCGTCTTGAAAAGAGGAACGCCGTATGATATAATGTGCTTGTGAATCAATTTTAGTAAGCCGCAAGGCTTGCTGATATCAAAGACGAGGTTGTATATGCGGGAATTTATAAAAATAGAGGATTTTTCCGATCCGAGACTTGATATATTCGTCAGGCTGACGGGCGCGCAGCTGCGCTCAAGGCTTGAGCCCGAGAAGGGAATATTTATAGCGGAGAGCCCGACGGTCATAGAGGTTGCGCTCGACTCGGGATGCGAGCCTGTCGCCCTCCTCACCGACGAGAGACTTATAAACGGCTCGGTGGATAGGATAATCGAGAGGTGCGCCGGCGTGCCGATCTACACGGCTTCGCGCGAGGTGCTCGAGCAGCTGACAGGCTTTGCGCTCACACGGGGCGCGCTTTGCGCTATGAGAAGACCGACTCCCAAAACGCTCGACGAGCTTCTACGCGGTGCTCGCACGGTAGCGGTGCTGGAGACGATAGCCGACTCTACGAATATCGGTGCCGTATTCCGCTCTGCCGCGGCTCTTGGTGTGGACGCGGTCCTCGTTACCCCCGATTGCTGCGATCCTCTCTGCCGCCGCGCCGTCAGAGTCAGCATGGGTACCGTGTTCAGAGTTCCGTGGGGAGTTATCGGCGACGATCACAACGACTGGCGTGACAGGGGCATAGAGCTCCTTCACAGTCACGGCTTCAAGACGGCGGCGATGGCTCTGACCGACGACTCGGTGAATATAGATGACCCTGCCTTGATGGCAGAGGAAAGGATAGCGGTTATACTCGGCACGGAGGGGACGGGGCTCTCGAGGAGCACAATCGAGAACAGCGACTACACCGTGAAGATACCGATGTCAAACGAGGTCGATTCTCTCAACGTTGCCGCGGCAGGCGTCATAGCCTTCTGGCAGCTGACGAGAAGATGATGAAGGTGAATTGATATGCTGTCGGCAATTTGAAACACAGAACAAAAAAGAAAAGAGGCTGGCTCAAGTTCGAAAAACTTGAGCCAGCCTCTTTTGCGCAGGGGATAGGAGGATTTAGAGCGAAAATTCGGGTTCTCCCGACCGAGAGGCGTATAAAAATACGTTGAGGGAGGGAAACGCGAATAGAAAATGACCTTGATGTAATGGAGAAATTCGCAGAATTGCAACCTTATAGAAAAAGTTTTAGCTCATTCGTTAATTTTTGAGTTTTTTATCTTCTTACGTGTCATTTTCGGTTGCGCCTAAATGCGCCAGC
>CAYWPS010000100.1:0-6564 GCA_964460165.1 uncultured Ruminococcus sp.
AGGACTACTGTATCAACATTCTTGACACCCCCGGCCATCAGGACTTCTCCGAGGATACCTACCGTACCCTCATGGCTGCTGACAGCGCCGTAATGGTTATCGACGCCGCAAAGGGTATAGAGCCGCAGACCAGAAAGCTTTTTAAGGTCTGCGCGATGAGGGATATTCCCATCTTCACGTTCATCAATAAGCTGGATCGCGAGGCGAGAGATCCGTTTGATCTTCTTGACGAGCTTGAGCGCGAGTTCGGCATCAACACCTATCCTATGAACTGGCCTATCGGCTGCGGACAGAAGTTCCGCGGCGTTTACGACAGAGAGGCGAGGCAGATACTCTCCTTTGACGACGCTCACAGAGGACGCGAGCTCATCCACGGCATCAAGTGCGAGATCACCGACACGGACAAGCTCGACGAGCTTATCGGTCCTTATCAGAGAGAGGAGCTTGTTGAGCAGGTCGAGCTGCTTGACGGAGCGAGCTGCGACTTCGATCTCGAGGCTGTAAGACACGGCAAGCTCTCGCCGGTATTCTTTGGCTCGGCGCTTAACAATTTCGGCATAGAGCCCTTCCTTGAGCACTTCCTCAAGATGACGACCTCCCCGCTGCCGAGAATAGCGGAGGGGAAGAAGATAGATCCCTTCGACGAGAATTTCACTGCGTTTGTCTTCAAGATCCAGGCGAATATGAACAAGGCGCACAGAGACAGGATCGCGTTCATGCGTATTTGCTCGGGCAAGTTCGAGCGCGGTAAGGACTATTATCACGTGCAGGGCAATAAGGCGTTCAGGCTCTCCCAGCCTCAGCAGATGATGGCGGATGAAAGAGCGGTTATCGACGAGGCTTACGCCGGAGATATTATCGGCGTGTTTGACCCCGGCATCTTCTCCATAGGAGACACCATCTGCGAGAAGGGCGAGAGGGTCAGATTCGAGGGCATACCCACCTTCGCTCCCGAGCATTTTGCCATGGTGGAGCAGGTGGATTCCATGAAGCGTAAGCAGTTTGCCAAGGGAATGAATCAGATAGCGCAAGAGGGTGCTATACAAATATTCTTCGAGCCCAATTCCGGTCTTGAGCGAGTTATTGTCGGCGTTGTCGGCGTGCTTCAGTTCGAGGTGCTTGAATACAGGCTTAAGAATGAGTACGGCTGTGATCTCAGACGTACAAACCTGGCTTATCAGCAGATACGTTGGATAGAGAACGAGGGGCTCGACCCGAAGACTCTGAAGCTTTCGCACGATACGAAGTGCGTCACGGACTTCAGGGGCAAGAACCTTTTGCTCTTTACGAGCGAGTGGAGCATCCGATGGGTGCTCGAGGACAATCCTCACCTCAAGCTTGCGGAGTTCAGCAAAAATGAGGTATAATGTAAATAATAGTTGTCAGAATACGGTTTAGATTTTGATTAAGATGGAGTTTGACATATGAGAATGAGAAAAAAGAAGCACGGAGAAGAAAGACTGCTCCGGTGCTCCGAGTATTTATACACTCACGAGGGCGAGCCCATGCGGGAGCCTTCCGTCAGCGTTTTCGGCGCGTCGGCGCCCGTTTATCTTGAGATAGGAGCGGGCAAGGGCGGATTTGCCGTGGGCATGACCAAGGCGCACCCCGGCGTCGCGTATTTTGCCATGGAACGTGTGACCGACTGTGTCGTGCTCGCTGCCGAGAGGGCTAAAAGAGAGGGGGCGGACCGTCTCAGATTTATAATAGACACCGCGGACAATCTCACCAAGATATTCGCAAAGGGAAGCGTTGACGCGATATTTCTGAACTTCTCGGATCCTTGGAGCAAGAAGGGTTATGCCAAGCGCAGACTTACTCACTCAAGATATCTGGCTGTTTATATGGAGCTTTTGAAGGACGGAGGCAGACTCTGCTTCAAAACGGATAACGCGGGGCTTTTTGACTTCTCGCTCGAGCAGCTCGCTGAGGTCGGACTTCCGCTTTCCAAGCTTACCCGCGACCTGCACGCGTCCGAGTGGAACGAGGGGAACGTCGTCACCGAATACGAAGCGGCATTCTCGTCGAAGGGCGTAAAGATAAATATGCTTGAGGTCGTGAAGCCTCAGGGCTTCTCGTTGGCTGTCCCCGAGGATCTCAGGGCGGACAGGTCATCTTACGGACCGCGGCAAGAGGGATAAAATGTATATTGAAGACAAGGACATTCACAAGGGGCACCGCTCGAGAATGAAAAGTAAGCTGGAGGCTTACGGTCCGAGAATATTTGACACCTACGAGCTGCTTGAGATGCTGCTTTACTACGTGATCCCTTACAGAGATACAAATCCCATTGCCAAGCGCTTACTGTCGGCGTTCGGCTCGCTTGACGGTGTATTTAACGCGTCGGTGGACGAGCTTGCCGAGATTGACGGCATCGGTGAGAAGTGCGCACGCTTTTTGTCGCTCGCGGGACGTGTAATAACGGAGGACTCCTCGCTTATGCACCGCCGGGCTGTGCGCGTGTTTGATAACTACCACGAAACCGGCAAATATCTCGTTTCTTATTTTGAGGAGAATGACACCTCCATCTGTATGATGATGCTCGACAGCGGAATGAGGCTTCTCGGCATAGAAAATATCCCTGTCGAGAACTTTTCTTCCGCGGCGGTAAAGCCAAGATATTTCATCGGCGCCGCGCTCGCATCGGGCGCTTCGGTGGTAATAATCGCTCATAAAAGGCACAGTCTTCTGTATTTCTCGGACGGCGCTCTCGCCACGGATAAGATGATACGCGCCGAGCTCTCGGGGATCGGAATTACGGTCGCCGAGCACTACGTTATAAGCGGCAAGGAGTACGCGGGCATCAGACCGAATTACGCTCTCTGCTCCGCTATGGATACTCCGGAGCTTGAAAGGTTCTACGACAGTGTGCCGAAGGAAGAGGGAGGCGTATTATGAGAGATAAGCATGGACTCCCCGAGATGCTGACGCTTGACCTGCGCAGCTCGTTTGAAAAGGTGCTTGCGTATTCGATAGGTGAGGAAAAGAGCCGCGAGTGTACCGCAAGACTGCTTGAGAGGTATGGCTCGCTAGCCACCGTATTTTCCGAAAATGAGGATGAGATATGCCGCGTCGGCGGTGTGAGCATGAGCGCGGCTCTGCTGATAAAGCTTATTGCCTATACTCATTCGCGCAGGGTCATTGAAAAATTTGCGCTTGGCAAGGAGCATACCGAGCTTGAGCTGCGCGAGTTTATCGCCGCGCTGTTTCTCGGCGCGTCGGTTGAGACCGTGTACGCCATTTTACTTGATGACGCGGGCGG
This sequence comes from uncultured Ruminococcus sp., assembly GCA_964460165.1. Taxonomy (GTDB): domain Bacteria; phylum Bacillota; class Clostridia; order Oscillospirales; family CAG-272; genus UBA1740. Next base: position 3,263 of record CAYWPS010000100.1, read on the forward strand.
AGTCATATCTGCCGAACGCATCAGCGACGGCACGGTGAACGCATCCGATATTATACCGAGGAAGATACTTGAGTGTGCCAATAAGAAAAAATCGAAGAGGATAATTCTTGCTCACAATCATCCGAAGGGAAGCAAAACGCCCTCAAAGGACGACGTCATGACGACCGGCAGGATCTTTAACCTCTTTGCGACGGTGGGCGTACGCCTCGTTGCCCACTACATAGTCGCTGACGGCGACGTCGGAAGAATTGAGGCGGATATGCTCTACGACCCCGATTATAAGGGGTAGTGAGCTTAAGCGTTATTTTGATATGAAGGGAGAAAAAGGACGGTGCTTAAAATATTGAGTCCATACCTCGGCACGCTCGTTAATTTTGCGGTCGTGCTGATCATGGGAATTATAGGAAGTCTTATAAGAAAAGGAATACCCAAGAGGTTTTCCGATGCTGTTATGACCGCTATGGCGATATGTGTTATATACGTAGGCATTGACGGCGTTCTTGAGCCTGCTCCGGATACGTCTGTCAGCGCGCCTTTGCTTTCTCCCGGGCTTTTCAAGATCCTCGTCATGATAATATCGATGGCTGTCGGTACGCTGATAGGCGAGCTTATAAACTTTGAAAAATGGATGGATAAGCTTGGCGAATTCACAGCAAAAAAGCTTGGAAGACTGGGCGATAATGAGAATTTTGCCAAGGGCTTTGTGTCCTGCAGTATACTGTTCTGCGTCGGGGCTATGACGGTTAACGGAGCTATCGCGAGCGCAACGGGAGATCACCAGCTCCTTCTTACCAAGTCTGTTATAGACGGCGTCTCGGTGCTGGTCATGTCATCGACGCTCGGTATCGGCTGTGCTTTTTCCGCGTTCTTCATATTGGTGTATCAGGGCGTTCTTACGCTTTTCGGTACGGCGTTGGTGGGAATTTTGACCCAGACTACACTGACGTATATGTCGGTCACGGGATCTCTCGTGGTTATTCTCCTCGGTACAAACGTGCTCGGGGTCACCAGGGTGCGCACCGTGAATATGGTTCCCGCTATGTTCGTTGCCATTGGAGTTGAGGCGCTATTGAATTGGATCTTTTAAGTTAAATGTAAATTACAGTTTGCAAATACGGGGTATAACGGGTGAAAAATATAAACGGCGGCGAATTTACGGGCGAGAGAGCGCTGTTTGATTCGTCGGATCTCAGAATAGAAAACGCAAGGTTTCACAGCGGTGAGTCTCCGCTCAAGGAGAGCGAAAGACTCCGGATCGTCGGATGTGAGTTTTGCTGGAAATATCCGCTTTGGTATTGCGATGACGTAAAGGCTGAAAATACCGTTCTGCGCGAGACTGCCCGCTCGGGAATTTGGTACACGAAGGGGATCGAGATGACCGATTGCGTGATAGAGGCGCCAAAGACCTTCAGACGCTCGTCGGATATCGTTCTTAAAAGAGTCGATCTTCCTTTTGCGAGCGAGACCATGTGGAACTGCGACGGCATCAGTCTTTCCGACGTTAAGATCGCGGGCGACTATTTCGGCTTTGGCTCGAGCAACGTAACCGCCGAGAGGATCGACGTGGACGGAAACTATCTTTTTGACGGCGCTAAGAATGTCACGGTGCGGGACTCAAGACTTATTTCAAAGGATGCCTTCTGGAACTGCGAGAACGTAGTAGTAGAAAACTGCGTTATCGTGGGTGAGTATCTTGGATGGAATTCAAAAAACGTTACCTTTATCAACTGTACTATTGAGTCGAATCAGGGGATGTGCTATATGGATAACGTCACGCTTCGCGGGTGCAGTCTTGACGGTACGGATCTGTGCTTTGAATACTGTACGGTAGATGCGGAAATAATCTCACACGTCGACAGTGTGAAGAATCCGATCTCGGGCAGAATAGTGGCGGAAAGCATTGGTGAGATAATACACGAGGCAGACAAGGTCGACGTTTTCGCGACCGTGATCACGGAGGTAAATAAAAATGTATGATTTTGATAAGTTGACCGATCGATCGGGCACGCTCTCGTATAAATGGAGCGTGAAGGACGGCGAGCTGCCCATGTGGGTTGCCGACATGGATTTTGAGGTCGCGCCTCCTATCGGACGGGCTATCGTCAAGAGGGCGGAGCACGGGATTTTCGGATACACGGCGACCCCCGGCGAGTTCTTCGAGGCGATATCGTCCTATTGGGAGAGAAGGCACGGTTACAGAATACCGACCGAGCATATGGTGTATTCAAACGGAGTCGTTGCGGCTATATCCTCGATGGTGAGAAAGCTTACCACGCCGGCTGAAAATGTGCTCATCCAGGCACCCGTGTACAATATTTTCTACAATTCCATTCTCAACAACGGAAGAAACGTGCTATCGAGCGACCTTGTTTACGACGGCTCGGAATATTCGATAGATTTTGCCGATCTTGAAGAAAAACTGTCAATGCCGCAGACTACTCTGATGATACTTTGCAACCCTCATAACCCCGTCGGAAGAATATGGTCGAGGGATGAGCTCGCGAGGATCGGCGCGCTTTGTCATAAGCACGGTGTGACGGTGATCTCGGACGAGATACACTGCGATATCACGGCTCCCTCGGAGGAGTACGTTCCGTTCGCCTCGGTCAACGACGTGTGCAGAGAGATATCGGTGAGCGCGGTAGCCTCGTCAAAGACCTTCAATATCGCGGGCCTTCAGTCCGCGTGTCTGTTTGCTGCCGATCCCATCCTGAGACACAAGGTCTGGCGCGGAGTAAACACGGACGAGGTGGGAGAGCCCAACGCCTTTGCCATGGCGGCTAATATTGCGGCCTTTAACGAGTGTGACGGCTGGATCGACGAGATGCTCGGATACGTGTTTGAAAACAAGCGCATTGCCTGCGATTTCATCAACTCCGAAATAGAGGGAATGAGGTCGGCGTTCTCGAAGGCGACCTATCTTCTCTGGATAGATATATCCGGGGTTGCCGAGGATTCTGTGGATTTCTGCGAGAAGCTGAGGGAGAGCACGGGGCTGTATCTTTCGGACGGAGCAGAGTACGGCGAGTGCGGCAGGGGGTTTGTAAGGATGAATCTTGCGACTCAGAGGTCTCGCGTTCTCGACGGACTTGAGCGGCTTAAGCGAGGCGCCGAAGAATATAAGAGAAGCCGTCGCTGAACAGATGTATGATTGCGGCTGCTTGATCCGGGCATAAACGATAAAAACAATTAAAAACGAGGAAACCGTAGGCTTCCAGCCTTGATTTCCTCAAAGCTGCACTTAACATAAGAGGCTAGCTCAAGTTCGAAAAACTTGAGCTAGCCTCTTTTGCGCAGGGGAT
>CAYWPS010000101.1:0-6466 GCA_964460165.1 uncultured Ruminococcus sp.
TTTTTTATCTTCTTACGTGTCATTTTCGGTTGCGCCTAAATGCGCCAGCCCCTTTCTATATTATTATATTATCTGACTGTAAGCATCTGACGGTGCGTGAACCAAAGACCGATCATAGCTCCTATCACGATAGCCGCGAATGTAGCGGTAGGCGCGAAGGAGAAGCTGGCAAAGAGGAATACGGTGGGAATAGCGAGAGCTGCCACCGATGCCGCAACGGACGTCGCGAGCACGTAAACGTTATTGACGAATTTGTAGAGCACGTATATGACGACCAGCGTGAGGATAACGGTGAACACTCCTGCAAAGAGGACTGCCGTATCCATGTCGAGATTTACGAGCACGTTGCCGACGAACTCATTGCCGCGCATAGCGGGGAAGACGACGGCAGGCACTACGAGAGCGCATACGCCGGCTCCGATAAGGATTATAGCGAGCTTACGGAATATGATAGAAACGATCAGCACCGTCACCGCGAGTATTATGATGGAGAGGAGCACTGGGTTTATCTGACCCTCAACCTCGGGGAAGCTCGACGTTATTACAGAAGCGAGATGTTCCGCGCCCGCGATAGCTACGATCAAGCTTGCCGCAATGGGGAGAACTATCTTAAAGAGCTTATAGCTGAATCTGGCAAAAAGGAGAAGGATAATAGCCGCAAGGATAGAGAGAGGAGCTGCCACCGCGATCCCGCCGATGCTTTCTCCAAACTCGAGAAGCTTTGCGCTAACTTCCTGTATGAATTCCATATCTACCTCCAAAAAAAGATTACTTTGCGTACATTATATCATTATCAGATGAAAATTTCAATATAAAAAGGAAAAATAGTTAGGATTTTACTTAAATTTAGAGAGTGCGCGCGTGGGGTATCAGACGATAACGCTCTGGAACGCGACCGCCTTGCCTATGATCTTGACCGTTTCGAGCTCGCGTCCGACGTAGACCAGAGGAGCGTAGCGCGGATTCTCGGGCGAGAGGACGAGCTTTGCCTCGTTTGGATAGTAGTACACGCGCTTGAGGGTCGCCTCGTCGTTTATGATAACCGCCGCGATCTCGCCGTTTTCGACCGCGCTCTGCGAACGGATGAATACCACGTCGCCGTCGTATATTCGCGCGCCGGTCATTGAGTCTCCGTGCGCCTTTAAGCAGAAATCCGCGTCCAGCTTGTCAGCCACCGCGACGAAGCTCTCGTGTCGCTCCTCGGCGTATATAGGCATACCGCAGGCGATATCTCCGAGCACGGGCAGCTGCTTAACCGACACGGGCATTACGTTTTTATAGCTTGCAGCGGGCTCGTCATCCCAGCCCATCAGCTCCTGCGGTGTAGTACCCAGGGCGGCGGCGAGGCTCTCCACCTTCTCGGGCGGCACGTTCGTGATGATGCCGTTCTCGTATCTGTGTATGGTCTGCTTGCTCGTACCGACGATCTCGGCTAGCTCATCGAGAGTCAAGCCCTTAGATTTTCTGAGCTCTTTTAGCCTTGTTGATTTCATGTTTTTGCTCCTTGATAGGTTATAACGCATGGATATGCAAATTATTATGTACATATGCGACGGATAATCCCAAAATAGCTCATTCTCCGCGTAAAGATTTTTACATTATTTGAGCATATTTTTCACGGCGTGCGCCTTTGTCACCCGATACGAGATTTTTCGACAAAATAATTGTAGCATAAAGTCACCTGAAATGCAATACCTTTTTGAAAAAAACCAAAAAATCACTTGACAAGTGACTTTCGATGTGCTAAAATGGTCACGTAACAGGTTACTTCGCGTTTTTTCTCTTGCGTGGAGAGTGACTTCGGAGGGCGTATATTTCCACATTGACCCGGCGGGCGCTGTCCCTGGCGTTTTCCTCGGCTACCGTGCGCGCTTCCGCTTTCGCTGCCGTTACACTTTATATTTCCGCGCCGAGCCCCCGCGCGGAAGGATGTCTAAAATACAGGAAAGGAGAGGTGACTGTGTTTTTCAGAAACTACAGCACGTACGAGGGCGAGCCTGCAAGGCTTTACCGAACGCCCGAGAGAATAAGAGAAGACATCTGTGAGATAAGGACGAAGATTAAAGCAGTTGATTCTAAGCTGAATATCCGGAGCATTCTTACCGAGATAATGGACGAGTGCGCCGTCTCCGAGCCGGAGAAATGGATACCCGCGCTTGCGGCAATCGTCGCGGATGCGGAGGAAACGCTCGACAGCCTCAGATCGCTAAAGGAAAGCCTCGACCTTCTCGGCGAGGAGCTGGAGGATACGAAATGGGCGCTGGGTATTTGAATATCGTTGGCTACCGCGCAACGCTCGACTGTCTGATCGTCGCGTTTTGCCGTGACTTTATCTCGCGGAAGCAGGCGATAGAGTCGGGAGAGTGCAAAAAGCGCACGCGTATGGAATACGAGTATCTGAACGGGCGGCTGAGGGAGGCTGCGCGAGAGATCGTCGGCGACGATTTCGAGGCTTACATATATGAAATAGGAGAGAGCATCGGCTACGCTATGAGCGACGTTTGCGGAATCTGCGAGAGCGAATACAAGAAAAGGAAAAAGGAGGTCAAGATCAATATAGCAAGAAAGCTGCATTTACTCGACTGAAAAAATATTTTTACCCCCTAAGTAACGACAAAATTTTCATATTTCCTCTGCTATAATAGCCGAAAAGGATAAAGTGAAGGAGACGGAAATGGAAAAGGAAATTATTACGTTCTCGCGCTCGGGCTCGACGCTCACCGCGAGAATAAGCTGCGAGATAGACCATCACACCGCGGGCAGACTGCGGGCGAGGATAGACCGCGAGCTTTTTGCCGAGAGGCCGCAGACCCTGTGCCTTGACTTCAGCGAGGTTAGATTTATGGACAGCTCTGGCATCGCGCTCATTCTCGGCAGAGTGGAAAGCGCGGGTGCGGTAGGCGCTAAGGTGCGCCTCGACGGCATGAGCCCTTCGCTCTTCAAGCTGGTCAGACTCTCGGGCATCGAGAGGATAAAAAATCTCACGGTATCGCCGTAACGTCGAAAATAGGGGAAGAAAAGATGAAAAACATAATAAATGAAATGAAATTGCGCCTGCCCGCAGTGAGCGTTAACGAGTCGGTTGCCAGATCCTGCATCTCAGCCTTCGTCGCGGAGGCGAATCCCACCGTTGAGGAGCTCTGCGACCTCAGATGCGCTCTGTCAGAGGCGGTTACAAACGCTATCGTGCACGCCTATCGCGATTCGGTAGGCAAGAGGTGCTACGTCTACATATCGGCAAGGCTCTATGAGAACCGCGAGGTCAGCATAGAGGTGTCGGACAACGGATGCGGGATCGAGGATATCGAGCGAGCGCGCACTCCCACGTTTACGACCGGCGAGCCGAGTGAGAGATGCGGCATGGGATTTCTCGTTATGGCAAATTTCACAGACTCCCTGACGGTGAAGTCGCGCCTTGGCAAGGGGACGTGTGTCCTTATGAGAAAAAAGCTTGAGCCCGCAGCCGCCGAGGGAAAATGAACGAATTATACGAAAAATCAAAAGTCTACGACCGGAACCCCGAGCTTATAACGCGCTACCGCGGGGGAGATACCGATGCGGGCGACGAGCTCGTCAGGATCAATCTTCCGCTCGTATACAGCATAGCCGCGAGGTTCAAGGAGAGGTGCGACGACATGGGCGATCTCGTGGAGTGCGGGACGCTCGGGCTCGTCAAGGCGTTCAAAACGTTTGACCTTGATCGCGGCTGCGCCTTCTCGACCTACGCCGTCCCCTTGATATTCGGTGAGATACGCCGCTTTCTTCGCGACGACGGAATAATCAAGGTCTCAAGGGAGGAGAAGCGAATAGCCGTCCTCATAAACAAGGAGAGAGAAAGACGGCAGAATCTCGGACTCCGCACCGACGTTAACTCGCTGGCTGAGGCTCTCGGCATTACCGCTCAGGACGCCGCCTCCGCAATGTTTGCGGACGTAGCGCCGCGCTCGCTTGAGGAAAACGTCTTTGATGACGGCGACTCGACCACCCTCGGCAGTATGCTTGCCGATGAGTCGGAGAGCGTGGGCAGCTTTGACCGCCTCGCTTTGCGTATGGCGATAGAGTCGCTCGACGAGGAGAAAAGGAGGATAGTGTATCTGCGCTACTTCAAGGATTATTCGCAGACCGAAACGGCAAAGGCTCTCGGGCTTTCGCAGGTCAAGATATCCAGGGAGGAAAAGAAAATCATGCGCCTTTTGGAGAGCAAGCTGCGGTAGGAGCAAAGCCTTTTTGAGCAAAGCGACGGGTCGCGCGCGTTGCGTAAATATTTAGAATGTTAACAAATTGTGAAGTTTTTATAAAGCTATTGATTTTTGTATAAGTATAGAGTAGAATATAACGTAGCAAAGTTAGCACTCCAAACTAAAGAGTGCTAAAACAAAAACGGAGGAAAGATTATGAAACTCAGACCCTTACTTGATAAGGTTGTGTTAAAAAGGGTGGAAGCGGTAGAAACCACCAAGGCGGGAATTCTTCTCCCCGGCTCCGCGCAGGAAAAGCCTCAGATGTCCGAGATCGTGGCGGTCGGACCCGGCGGACTCGTTGACGGCAAGGAGGTCGTAATGACCCTTAAGGTCGGCGATAAGGTCATCACCGGCAAGTACACCGGCACAGAGGTCAAGCTCGACGGTGTTGAGTACACGATAGTAAGTCAGTCCGATATACTCGCGGTAGTAGAGGACTAATAATACCGTTGCTTTGGCAACGTTAGTTTACAAATAGCCGATTAAACGGCAGAATGGAGTAATTATGGCAAAAGAAATAATTTACGGTATGGAAGCGAGAAGCGCCCTTCTCCGCGGTGTAGATAAGCTCGCGGATACCGTTAAGATCACACTCGGCCCTAAGGGCAGAAACGTCGTGCTTGACAAGAAGTTCGGCGCTCCTCTTATCACCAATGACGGCGTTACCATCGCTAAGGAGATAGAGCTTGAGTGCGCAGCTGAGAACATGGGCGCGCAGCTCGTGCGCGAGGTCGCTACCAAGACCAACGACGCGGCAGGCGACGGAACCACCACAGCGACCCTTCTTGCGCAGGCTCTCATCCACGAGGGTATGAAGAACGTTACCGCCGGCGCAAACCCGATGGTGCTCAGAAAGGGAATATTCAAGGCTGTTGACGCGGCTGTTACAGAGCTCGGCAAGCAGTCAAAGGCTGTTTCCGGTAACGAGGATATCGCGAGAGTAGGCGCGGTCAGCGCAGGCGACGAGGAGATCGGACGTCTTATCGCGGACGCGATGAAGAAGGTTACCGCCGACGGCGTTATAACAGTCGAGGAATCCAAGAGCGCGGAGACCTATTCCGAGGTTGTCGAGGGTATGCAATTCGACCGCGGATACCTTTCTCCCTATATGGTTACCGACTCGGATAAGATGGAGGCTGTTCTCGAGGACTGTCTCGTTCTTATAACCGATAAGAAGATATCCTCTATTCAGGAGCTTCTCCCCCTTCTTGAGCAGATCGTTCAGTCGGGCAGAAGGCTTCTCATAGTAGCTGAGGACGTTGAGGGCGAGGCTCTCACCACTCTCGTGCTTAACAAGCTTCGCGGCACGTTTACCGTTGTTGCGGTAAAGGCTCCCGGCTTCGGCGACAGACGCAAGGAGATGCTCCGCGATATCGCCACTCTCACCGGCGGTCAGGTTATCACCGACGAGCTCGGACTTGATCTCAAGGACACCACTCTTGCAGATCTCGGACGTTGCCGTCAGGTAAAGGTCACTAAGGAAAACACAATTATCGTGGACGGCGCGGGCGACAAGACTGCCATAGCAGACAGAGTCAGCCAGATACGCGTCGCTCTTGAAAATACTACCAGCGAGTTCGATAAGGAAAAACTTATGGAGAGACTTGCTAAGCTCGCGGGCGGCGTAGCGGTCATCAAGGTCGGCGCGGCTACCGAGGTTGAGATGAAGGAGAAGAAGCTTCGCATCGAGGACGCCCTCAACGCTACCAAGGCGGCGGTTGAGGAGGGTATCGTCGCAGGAGGCGGCACCGCTCTTATCAACGTTATACCCGCGGTTGAGGCTGTCGTTGCCTCTCTTGACGGTGACGAGAAGACGGGCGCGGCAATCGTTGCCAAGGCTCTTACCGCTCCCATGAAGCAGATAGCGGATAACGCCGGACTCGACGGCGCGGTCATTATCGCCAAGATTCGCGAGTCGGGCAAGATAGGCTACGGCTTCGACGCTTACAGCGAGGTCTACTGCGATATGCTCGATTGCGGCATCGTCGATCCCGCAAAGGTTACCAGATGCGCCCTTCAGAACGCCGCATCCATCGCTTCCACCGTTCTCACCACCGAGGCGGTAGTGTCTGATAAGAAGGAGCCTGTGCCTCCCGCGCCTGCAGCAGCAGGTATGGACGGCATGTATTAAGGCTTGTAAGGCTTGGAATTTTTTGTGCTAACCGCCGTTTTTGACCAAGGCTCGTCGTAGGTAACTACGACTTCGGGTCAAAGAACGACGATTA
>CAYWPS010000102.1:0-6436 GCA_964460165.1 uncultured Ruminococcus sp.
CGTCTCTCGGTCGGGAGAACCCGAATTTTCGCTCTAAATCCCCCTATCTCCTGCGCAAAAGAGGCTAGCTCAAGTTTTTCAAACTTGAGCTAGCCTCTTTCTTAGTGAAGCTTATACTTTCAGCTGTTTTCATTGCTAACCGGACTTTTTTTGGTTATGCCTAAAACAGCATTTTTGACAACTGTTAGTTTACAATTATCCTATTAATTCGCAGAACTCATCGATTCTGTCAGCAATTGACTGAAGTCCCTTACGCCAAAATTCCTTATCGGTGAGATCTACGCCTGCAATCTTTGCGCATTCCTCAACGTCGGTGATGCTGGTCGCTTTAAGCATTGCCTTATAGGTATCGACAAAGGCATCTCCCTCCGCCTTATACTTTGCGTAAAGACCGCGGGCAAAGAGTCCGCCGAAGGCATAGGGGTAGTTGTAGAAGCTGAGACCTCCGCTGTAATAGTGCCCCTTACACAGCCACATATACGGGTGCAGAGCATTCTCGTCAAGACCGTCGCCGTAAGCCTTTTTCTGCGCGTCGGTCATGAGCTCGCACATTCTGTCGGCGTTCATAAACTCCGTGGGTCTGTGCTCAAATACGGAAGCTTCAAAGAGGAATCGGGAGTAGATGTCAACGATTATCTGGCAGGCATCCATCAGCTGACTCTCGATGAGAGCAAGCTTTTCATCCTTATCCGTTGCTGCGGCTATTGCAGTTTCCATGACGAGCACCTCGTTGAAGGTCGAGGCGGTTTCGGCAACCGGCATCGAGTAGCCCTGATTGAGCACGGAGTGGGAGAATACCTGTCTGTCGTGGAAGGAGTGACCGAGCTCGTGCGCGAGGGTAACAACGTCACTGAACGATCCGTCAAAGTTAGTGAGCACGCGGCTCTGTTTAGCAGAGGGGACGCCGCAGTCAAACGCGCCGCCGACCTTTCCGTCTCTCGGGAAGAAGTCGATCCACTCGTTCTCAAACGCGAATTTCACCATATCGTGAAGCTCGGAGTCGAATTTTGCGAAAATGCCGAGAAGATAGTTCTTCGCATCCTCTACGGTGTAGGTCTTGTCGCTCTTGCCCATAGGCGCGAATAAGTCGTAGAAGGGGAGTGAGCCCTCGTGACCGAGAGCCTTTGCCTTTGCCTTGAGATATTTACGGAAGGCAGGGAGATACTCGTTCATAGCGCCGAGGAGCGCGTCGAGGGTCTCCTTTTTCATTCTTGACTGATAGAGCGATTTTGCCAGCGGAGATTCGTATCCGCGGAGCTCGCAGACTGTGAGCACCTGAAGCTTTATGCTGTTGAGCGCAAAGGCGACCGCTTCCTTGATCGAGTCGTACGCCGCTATCTCAGCCTCAAACGCCTTGCGTCTTACCTCGGCGTCGGGCGAGTAGGCGAGGTTTCTTACAGCAGAGAGGGTAATTACCTCACCCCCGTATTTTACCTTGACTCCGCTGGTGAGACTGCTCTGGAGATCGCTCCATGCGGAAGCGCCGGAAAGATCCATCTTTGCAAGGACGGTTTCCTCCTTGTCGGAGAGAAGATAGCGAGAGTCGCGCTTCACGTTCGTGAGAAGGTATCTGAACTCGTGAAGAGCCGGGATGTTGTCAATGACCGCGTCAAGATCTTCAATTTCCGAGATAGCCTTTTCAACTACCGCTTGGGGCGCCGCGGTCGCACTCATTATCTGCATAATTCTTCCGAGCCATGACGCCGCCTCGGTGTCGCGTGTGTTCGCGGAATATCTGAGGTTCGCGTATATCGCGAGCTTTTCGACGAGACCCGAAAGCTCCTCGCTGAGCTTTACGTATTCGGTGAGAAATTCACCGGCGGGCTTTTTCTTGCAGTCATCCGCCAATGCGTTGAGAGAGGGGATAAGCTCCTCGAGCCTTTTGTAGTCGTTCGCGTACTCCTCGGTGTCAAAGCCCGTGTAGAGTATATCAAGATTCCATTTTCCCATATTTTTTCTCCTTATTGAATAATTTTTCCGTTTTCGATATTCAGGCTGAAGGTGTGTGCCTCGCCTCGCTTCATCCTCTCGATGAAGTCGTTAATGTCGTTGATGGGCGTATCAAACTCAACTCCCGCCAGCCTTGTCGCGTAGCGTGACCAGTGGTTATCGCTTCCCGCGGAATGAGGCAGCTTGTAGCAATCTGCATAATGCACCGCCATCTCGTTCTGAAAGTCCTTATTTCCGCAATTATCGACCTCTACCGCGTGCACGTGGTAGGGAAAGAGCCGCACGTGGTCGATGTAGCTAGCCTCGCGGAAGGGATGAGCCTGTACGATCAGCGCGCCGTCCTCCGCCATCATCGTGAGCATTTCCTTTCGGGGTACGGTAATTATCTCGGGATGAGATAAATACCATTCCTTGGAAAGTCCGTAAACAAGGAAATCAGTTCCAAGGAAGGAGGTCTCGATCCCCCAGAAGAACCTTATCCCTATCTCCGCGGCAAGCCGCTCGCCCTCGTCGATGTCCGTGAAGAAGAACTCTATCTGCTCCTCGTAGGGAAGGGTACGGTCGCATCCTATGTTCGCGTCAATAAAATGATTTGTAAGAAAAATACCGTCGTATCCGATCTCCTTGTAGAACTCCATATTATCCCGCACGCTGTATCTTCCGCACTTGCTGACAGGGCTTGAATGTAGGTGAGTTTCGTATCTGTACATAGCATTTCCTTTCAGTTTTTTTGTGCTATATTATTTTAGCACAAAGCGCGCGCGTTTTCAATAAGGTTTGAAATATTTTTTTGACGGTTTGTATTGCAAAATAAGCGAGGTTGTGTTATAATCAGCGTGTGGGGGAGGTGATTTTTGTGAAAAGAAATGTCGGCACGATCGTTTTATACGCGCCGTTTCGCAACGTAGATACGCCCCTGCCCGTTTATCCCCCGGAGAGATCCTTGGAGATCGATAGCTGCAAGAATGATAGAGTAAGACGCGAAAAATACCTCGTGTGGAAGTTGCTCGAGCATGCTGTAAAACAGCACCTAAAGCTTGATTTTGATAACCTGAGGTTTACAAAAAACGAAAACGGCAAGTGGATTTGTCCGGATTTTAATTTTTCTCTGTCACACACTGACGGTGCGGTCTGCGTCGCGGTATCCGACGCGCCGGTGGGCGTGGATATAGAGCGCGTGCGCGAGATAAGAACGGGGCTTTCCGATAGGATCTTAACAGAGCGTGAGCGCTCTCGTTTTGACAGCGTGCCTTATGAAGACCGCGCGGGATTTCTCATTGAAGCCTGGGTAAAAAAAGAAAGTATATTCAAAAGGAGCGGCGGCAAGGCGCTTATGCCGAGCCGTATCGAATCCTTTGACTCGTCAGCCGCGGTGCGGCGGGTGATCATAAACAACGAGGAATATCTTATTTCCGTCGCCTGCGGCGGCGGAAGCATCACTATACAGTATACGGAGGAAATATGAAGCAGTTATCTCTTAACGGAAGATGGAAGATGACCGGAGCGGGAATTGAGTGCGAGGGTAACGTTCCCGGCTCTCTCTACTCATTCCTGCTGGACGCCGGAATGATGGACGATCCATATTGGCGCGATAATGAGTTTGGGGCTCTCGCTCTTACTCACAACGACTACACCTTCAGCCGCACGTTTGAATTTGAAAAGGGCGACGACAGATATCTTCTTCGCTTTGAGGGCATAGATACCCTAGCGGATATCTACCTCAACGGAGAGCATATAGCCTATGTTGACGATATGCATATAACCTACGAGCTCGACGTTACCGATACGCTGCGTGACGGTGAGAACGAGCTGGCGGTCACTTGCAGGAATATACATCCTTACATTAAGGAGAAGAGCGCGGAGCTCGATCTCTTCAAAAACATTCAGGCGCTTGCGGGGTTTGGATATATCCGTAAGGCACACTGCATGCTCGGCTGGGATTGGGGCCCCTTCCTCCCGGACATGGGAATTTGGAGGAACGTGTCGCTAGTTACGAAAAACAGCGCGCGCATCGTGGAGTTTAAAGTCGAGCAAAGACACGAAAAAGGTAAAGTATACGTTACACCTCGCGTCGTAACGGACGAGGATGCCATGGTTTCCGTTGCGGTCGTCGCGCCGGACGGCAGAAAGTTCTATGTCACCGCCAACGAGGAGTGCGAGATACCGGATCCTGAGCTTTGGTGGCCGCGCGGGCTTGGCAGTCAGCCTCTTTACACCTTCACCGCGCAGATCGCCGAGGACGGCGCCGCGGTCGATTCCAAAACGCTCAGAATAGGACTTCGCACCCTTAAGCTCATTCGCGAGAAGGACAGATGGGGCGAGAGCTTCACCCACGAGTGCAACGGCGTAAAATTCTTCGCTATGGGCGCGGATTATATCCCCGAGGATAACGTGTTCTCAAGATGTACAGCACAGCGCACGAGAGTGCTGCTCGAAAGATGCGTCTTCGCTAACTTCAACGCCGTCAGAGTATGGGGCGGCGGTTATTATCCCGACGACTACTTCTTCGACATATGCGACGAGCTTGGTATCGTGGTCTTCTTCGACCTTGCCTTCGCATGTACCTTTATAATGCCCGACAGAAGAATGCTCGATAACATCGTCTGCGAGGTAAAGCAGAACCTTGAGCGGATACGTCATCACGCCTGCCTTGCCATCATCTGCGGTAATAACGAGATAGAGTCTTGCGGCGTCGGATCCGAGCCTGAGGTCAAGGACGTTTGCATACCGGTCAACATTGAGCTCTTTGAGGGAGTTATCGCCGATATAGCCAAGGCGGTATGCCCCGAGATACCTTATATTCATACCTCTCCCATATCACTGGGCAGATTCGTAGATCCCACAAACGAGAATTTCGGTGACTCACACTATTGGGACGTGTGGCATCATAACAAGCCCTTCACCGAGTACAGAAATCATTACTTCCGTTACCTTTCCGAGTTCGGCTTCCAGTCCTTCCCCTGCGAAAAGACTATAAACGCGGTCACTCTCCCCGAGGACAGAAACATATTCTCGAGGGTCATGGAGATGCATCAGAGAAACGCCGGAGCTAACGCGAAGATAATCAGCTACCTCTCCGAGACCTTCCTTTATCCCACGGAATTTTCGACTCTCCTTTACGCCTCTCAGCTGCTTCAGGCAGAGGCTATGAGATACGGAGTAGAGCACTTAAGGCGTAACAGAGGAAGATGTATGGGTACTCTTTACTGGCAGCTTAACGATATCTGGCCCGTTGCGTCATGGTCGAGCATCGACTATTACGGCAGACTTAAGGCGCTCCATTATTACGCCAAGAGATTCTTCTCGCCCGTCCTCCTTTCCTGCGCTGAGACAGGCGAAAAAACCACACGCCCCCATGTTATTATGGAGCCATGGTACTTTGATTACGAGACTAAGGCGACCCTTTCTGTCACCAACGATACGCTCGGGACGGTTGACGGCGTTATAGCGGTAACGCTCCGCAACAGCGCGGCAGAGCCTCTTTCGAGAGAGGAATATCCGATACACGTCGAGCCTCACTCGGTAGCCCATCTTGACGAGATAGACTATCACAAGACCGACGTTAAGAACAACTACCTGTCCTACGAGCTTATAGTAGACTCCGAGGTCGTCTCCTCGGGAACCGTGCTCTTTACCGCTCCCAAGCACTTTGACTTCGTTGATCCCGAGCTTGAGGTGTTCGCTGACGGTGACGAAATAGTCGTCAGAGCCTCTGCTTACGCCAAGAGCGTGGAGATCTATTCGCCCGACTCCGACTTCATTCTGTCGGATAACTTCTTCGATATGAACGCGGGTGAGAAGCGAGTCAAGATCGTAGAGGGAACACCCGGCGAGCTTCGCGTCAGAAGCGTATTTGATATAAGATAAAACGTGAGAAATACAGCTTTGGCGAATTCTTAATCAGAGCATGACGAGGGGCGAACGGATTCAGGCATAACCAATTAAAAAATGAGGAAAACCATACGTTTTCAACCTTGATTTTCTCAAATTTGCGCTTAACGCAAGAGGGGCTGTCTCAAATGCAAAAAAATGAGACAGCCTCAAAAATTTGATAAGGGGTAGGCAGATTTGAGGAAAAAGCTTCGTTGTTCAAGGCGAGAGGCGTATTAACATACGCCGAGCCTTGAAAACGGAGGTAGAAAAAGTCCATAAAATTCGAAGAGATCCGCAGGATTTCATCATTATTCTGTCTCATTTACGTTCCTTTGCCGTATTTGAGTCTTTTTTTGATTTTCGGACTTTTTCGGTTTTACCAAATGTGACAGCCAAAAAAATTTGATAGGGGGTAGGCAGATTTGAGGAAAAAGCTTCGTTGTTCAAGGCGAGAGGCGTATTAACATACGCCGAGCCTTGAAAACGGAGGTAGAAAAAGTCCATAAAATTCGAAGAGATCCGCAGGATTTCATCATTATTCTGTCTCATTTACGTTCCTTTGCCGTATTTGAGTCTTTTTTTGATTTTCGGACTTTTTCGGTTTTACCAAATG
>CAYWPS010000103.1:0-6274 GCA_964460165.1 uncultured Ruminococcus sp.
GATCACAGCAGACAGAACCCATCCCGCAGGGAATCCCATCGCAAGCGGAAGTATCGTGTTAGAGATAAAATTGGATACCACGAACAGATACGTCTGTCTGAACAAAACAAAGGATGATAGCATGATTATCATCGGAGCGGTGCTCTTGCCTACTCCGCGCAAGGCTCCCGAGTAGATCTGGTTAACGCACCAGAACAGATAGAAGGGAGTGAGCCAGCGCAGGAACAAGGTGCCGTACTCGATTATAGCAGGGTTGACGTTGAAGAAGCTGACTAAGGTGTCAGAGAATATCATAACCGGGATTATGAGGATCGCGGTAGAAACAATTGACATAAGGAGTGCGGTATTGGCGCCCTCCTCCGCTCTTTTCACCTGATTCTTACCTATATTCTGACCGACGAAGGTGGTCGAGGCAAGTGACAACGACTGCATCGGCAAAAGGATGATCTGATCTATCTTGTTGTAAGAGGTCCAGCCGCCCATAGCCTCCATGCCGAAGTAATTAATGTAGCTCTGAACGAAGATGTTGGAAAAAGAGGTAATGGTCATCTGAAGACCCGCCGGCATACCGATGACGAGGATCTCTTTGAATATAGGCGTATGGAATCTCATACCCTTGAAGGATATCTTGACGCAAGAGTCATTGCGGCAGAGGGAGATAACGGTGAGCAGGGCGGAAAGACCCTGCGATATTATAGTAGCTATAGCAACGCCCGCAACACCCCAGCCAAATGAGATAACGAAAACCAGGTCGAGCACGGTATTCGTGACCGCGGCTACGACGAGATATATAAAGGGACGGCGGGAGTCGCCTACGGCTCGCATTATTGACGATCCCATATTATATATCATAAGTCCCGACAACCCCGAAAACCATATCGAAAGATACGTGACCGCCTCGGATCTTACCTCTGCGGGCATATCAAGTATCATCAAAAACACCGGAATAAGCGCAAGTCCGAGCGCGGTGAAAATAACGCATAAGACACCGGTCATAATAACCGAGGTGTTGACGGTATCCTTTACTCTGTCATACTGCTTTGCTCCGAAGAAGCGTGAGATAACGACGCCCGCACCGCTGGACAGACCGATAAAGAAGCCTATCATAAGCGTCGTTACTGAGCCGAGAGTTCCGACGGCGGAATACGCCGCGTCGCTGACGTAACGTCCAACGACCCACGTATCCACCATATTATACATCATCTGAAATAAATTACCGATTAGAAGCGGGAAGGCAAAGGTAATAAGATGCTTTACTATTCCGCCCTCGGTCATATCGACCTCGGTATTCCTGCTTTTTGCTTTAGTTAACATTTCTTTTCACACTTTTTCTGTTTTAGATAGTATTATCTCTGCGGCAATCTTTTATTAAAATGTCTTGAAAACAGATAAATTTGTCGCTTTTTGTAAATATTTTTTTACTTATTTTCCTTTTCTACTAATTTTCTACCCATGATAACGCCCATAACAGACGCCATCATAAGACCTCTTGTCCAGCCGGACGAGTCGCCGAGACAATGCAGCCCCTTAACGCTGGTTGTAAGGTTCTCATCCATCTTTACTCTATTTGAGTAGAACTTAAGCTCGGGAGAATAAAGGAGCGTCTCATAGGATGCAAACCCGGGTACGACCTTATCGACCGCTATTATGAAATTAATGATATTTATCATTGCGCGATACGGCATAGCAGCGGTAATATCTCCCGCCTCAGCATCGGGGAGAGTAGGCTTGACGTTAGACTCGGAGAGCTCATTCGGCCACGTGCGCTTGCCGTCCAGGATGTCGCCGAAGCGCTGGACGAGGATATGACCCGCACCAAGCATATTGGTAAGCTCACCGATCTTTCTCGCATACTCTATAGGCTGATTGAAGGGAGTCGAGAAATTATGAGAAACGAGGATAGACAGATTAGTATTATCGCTCTTAACGTCCTTGTACGAGTGACCGTTTACCACGGCAAGATCGTTGTCGTAATTCTCCTGACTGACAAATCCGCCGGGATTCTGACAGAAGGTACGCACCTTATTCTTGAATGGAGCGGGGTGTCCTATAAGCTTTGACTCGTAGAGGACATTATTGACCTTCTCCATGATCTCGTTTCTTACCTCGACTCTGACACCGATATCAACGGTGCCGGGCTGATGGGCGATATTATGCTCCGCGCAGCGCTTCTCCAGCCAATCCGCGCCGCGTCTGCCCGTGGCAATAACCACCGTGCCTGCCTCGACAACAAGCTCGCGCTCCTTGTCCTTTATAATAACTCCGGTACAGACCTCGTCATCTCCGATAACAAGATCAAGACACTCGGTATTGAAGACTATCTCCACACCGTTATCCAAAAGGTGCTGCTCTATCGCATAATAGATCTGCTGCGCTTTCTCCGTTCCGAGATGTCTGATGGGACAGTCAACGAGCTTAAGACCCGCGGAGATGGCGTTGCGGCGTATCTCCTTCTTCTCCTCGGTGCATTCGAGCCCCTCCACGTGAGTATCCGCGCCGAACTCGAGATATATTCCGTCGGTATAGTCGATCATGGACTTGGCGTAATCAGCGCCGATAAGACTCGGCAGATCGCCTCCGACCTCCTCGGAGAGAGAGAGCTTGCCGTCGGAGAATGCGCCGGCGCCAGAGAATCCGGTGGTTATATTACAGGGCTTGCAATTGACGCACTTGCCGAGCTTATGCTTCGGACATGTCCTTTTCTCAATAGCTTTGCCCTTCTCTATTATTAAAATGCTTTGCTTAGTACCGTAACGGAGCATTTCTATCGCGGTAAATATGCCGGCAGGTCCCGCGCCGACAATAACTACGTCATATCTGTTTTTCATGTTTTTACGTTCTTTCTTGAATATTTGCGTCCTTGATCAGCCGTAATGGGATCGTCAATCATAGCGCGGCTTGCTATCACTGCCGCCTCGGGCTCCATATTACATTTAAGACTGAAAATGCGGACGGATGAAATTATACGGTCCGCCACGCGCATAGCAAGCGCGGCTGCCGCAGGATCCTTAGGTATATATATCTGCTTGACGAGCCCGACGGTTGCCGCGGACTTATCAATGATATCGGCGGTGTTGGACTCGCCTCTTTCGAGAAGGGCGACCGCCGAAAGCGGAGCTGAACGGTTTGTGCCGTATCCCTCCTTGCCGCGCCAAGGCGTGCCGTACGCGCGCGGAGTGCCGTCAACAATACGTATGACGGGCTTGTCGCCGTTGATATAGTACGCGCCCTCCAGCTCCGAGAGCCATAGGCGTGTATGAGTAGTTTTGCCGACGCCGCTAGGCGCTGTAAAGGCGTACGCCTTGCCGTCAAGGCACAGCACGGCGCCGTGGAAAACGACGGCACCGTACTCAGGCAGGCGCTCGGCAATTTTTCTATAAGCGACTATGCTCTCGAGATATCCGTCCGTGAAGCTCTCCTCCGACGTTGCGTGCTCCCTCTCGATATCCGAGTCGTCAACCGAAACGGTAAATGCCGGCGGCTCATCGGTGAGATAGCCGCGCGTAAGCTTTTCCAGGTACGGATAGCGGTTATCTATCCCCACCGGGATATCCGCGAGATCTATAACTATCATAACGTTACCTCACGTAAGCGATACTATGGCAGCCATATCGAGCGCGTCGTTACCGCTTCCCACTACTATCGTCGCGTAATTCTCAAGAGTACCGTCGTATATGACCTTAGTCAACGCGACACAATTATTAAACGCATTTTCGTACACCGTGTTAAGAGAAAGAGGTATACGGACCGTACCAAGCGAGGTACAGCCGTCAAAGGCGCTCTCGTAAATAACGTTGAGTCCGTCACAGAATCTCGCGTCAGTGAGCGCCGAGCATCCGTAGAAGGTGCTCTCCTTTATTTCCGTGAGGCGTGGCGAGAAAGTCACGGTATGGAGCGACACGCAGTTTGCGAATGCTGACACGCCTACGTCATACACGCCCTCCCCCATATCGAATTTAGTGAGTGACACGCACTCGTAAAAGGCTCTTTCGCCAATAGTTTCGACGCTGTCGGGAAGCTCGATCTCGAGAAGCGACGGACAGACGTAAAACGCCTGATTTGACAGAGTCGTAAGCTTCTTATTGAATTTAACCGTCTCAAGAGAAACGCAACCCGCGAAGGCACTGGTCCCAATGACTGTCAGCGACTTCGGAAGCTTTATCTCCGTGATCGACTCGCAGCTGACAAACGCAGCTCTGCCTATCTCGGTAACCGAGGGATTGAACCTGACGCTCTGCAGCGAAAGGCAATACGCGAACAGCCGCGCAGGCACGCTGTGCTCAAGGCTTTTAAGATTAGCCTTCTCAATAGACGTGCAATACTCAAAGCAGCTCTCGCCTATCTCATTTACGTAACGAAGATTGACCTCGGTGAGCGACGAGCAGGCGAAGAAGGCGTAGCTGCCCAGCTTCTTCAAGGATGATCTGAATTTAAACTCGCTAAGCTCCGAGGCGTTATAAAACGCGTAAGACTTGACCTCCCGAAGTCTGCCCTTAAAGTTAAGAGTCTCAAGAGAGGTGCAGCTATTAAACGCCGAGCTGCCGATAACCTTGACCGTCCTTGGCAGCGTTATCTCCGTAAGAGCCTCGCATCCCATAAACGAGTAGTCGCCGATCTCGGAAAATTTACCGTCGAAAATAACGTCGGTGAGCGACGTACAGCCCTGGCAAAGACCGACGGGAGTGCTGCCACTGCCCAGGATGGTAATCTTCACGAGCGCCGTGCACTCTTGAAGTATGGCCTCGCCTATTTCCGCGTCGGGAACCGTAAATTCCGTAAGACCGGATTCCGCAAAGGCTAAATCGCCTATTTTTTCTATTGAGTCGGGGAGAGATACCGATTTGAGCGAAGTGGTGCGCGACAGCGCGTAGTCGCCTATACTCTTAATTCCGCTCGGTATGGTTATGCTCTCGAGATTTTCACACTCATAGAACATACTGTGTCCTATCTCCTCAAGCGTGCTCGGAACGCTCACACTCCTGAGAGCGTCGTTGCCGGCAAATACCAGCTGACCCACGCTGCGAAGGTTGCGCGGGAATACGATATCGGACAGACGGACCGCTTCTCCGAAGCAGCAGTCAGGCAAGTAAGTTATCGACGAATCGGACATATCGATCTTCTCAAGTCCGGTCGAGTGATAAAAGGCGTAGGCGGAAAGCTCGCTGACGGATGCAGGAAGCTTTACCTCGACCACGTCGGAGGTGTAAGAAAAGGCTGAGGATATCTTCTTCACCCCGTCGGGAACGGTCACCGAAACACCGAGTATCGCGTTGACAAGAGCACCGCTTTTCTCCACGAGGCGCTCAACTACGGTCATACCCTCGCCGTTAATGAAGGTGCCCGTAGTATCCGTGTAGGGAGTAACGTCTATGAGTATTCCGTCACCGACTATCGTAAAGGGACTTGAGAGGTTTTTCTTGAAGGCGGTGCTGTAAAACGCCTCGCCGCCTATTTCGGTAACGGTGGAGGGGAAATCGCAAACGACATCCTCCGCGGTATCGGGAAGAACTATGCGCGAAAGATTCGAGCACAGATTGAATGCGTATCCGCCTATCCTCTCAAGGCTATCCGAAAGAACTACCGTCGTAAGAGAGGTACATCCGTCAAAGGCATAGCCGTCTATCGACCTCGTGCCCTCGGGTAAGGTGTAGGAGACGATCCCGGATTTCGGAGGCATGTACATTACGCGCTTCTCTACGGTATCCACCAACGCGCCCGAGGATACGGAATAGCGGCTATTGCCCTCAGCGACCGTGACAGAGGTGAACGCGGTAGCCCCAAACAGTATTCCCTCGCCTATTTCTTCGGTTACGGAGTCAATAGTGAGCGAGGTGAGCGCCACGCAGCCGTCAAAAACGTACGAGCCGAATTTTCTTACTCCATCTAACGAAACGCTCTCAAGAAGCTCACATCTTGAGAAGGCCGAGTCGCCTATTGAAATAATATGCGAGCCGCAATCAAAGGAGGTTAGTGAAATACATCCGTAAAAAACGTAAGCAGGAAGCTCGGTTACGCTCTCGGGCAGCGAGACAGCGGTAAGCGAGTGGCACTCGGAAAAGGCGTAAGCGCCTATCGAGGTAACACTTGACGGGAGCTCAAGCGTTTCAAGCAGGGCGCAATAGGTGAAGGCGTACTCGCCGATCTCTTTGACAAAAGAATTCCAAGTAATGCTCTCGAGCGAGGTACAGGAGGCAAACGCGCTGTTTCCGATCTTGGTAACGAAGACGCCGAGCTTAAGAGTATTCATTTTGTTATTGGCAAAGGCGCCGTCTCC
>CAYWPS010000104.1:0-6244 GCA_964460165.1 uncultured Ruminococcus sp.
TCGGTCGGGAGAACCCGAATTTTCGCTCTAAATCCCCCTATCCCCTGCGCAAAAGGGGCTAGCTCAAGTTTTTCGAACTTGAGCTAGCCCCTTTATGTTTGTATCAGCTATTATTTCTGTACAAGGTGAACGGCGAAGCCGCAGATCTCGTCCTTGAAGTAGCAGAACTTGGGCTTGCCGGTCTTGTCGTCATAGGTGATGGAGCTCTCGTCGATAGCGATGCCCATTCTCTCGAAGTAAGCGATAGCTCTGTCAACGAAGTGAGTCTTGATACCGATGTGACCGCACTTGCCGGGACCTCTCTGATGCATGAACTCGAACTCCTCGCCCGCGAAGGTGGACTTGCTGGTAACGCGGGTGGGAAGACCGAACATAAGCTCAAAGAGCTTTGCGCCCTTCTGCGCTTCCTCTACGTTATCATTGTTGATGCCCATGTGAACGAACTCAAGTCCGAGCATAACCTTAACTGCATTGCGGGTAAGAGCGGTGATCTCATCCCACTTCTTATCTCTGATGAGGTCGTCGCGTACCATGAACGAGCCGCCGCAAGCAACTATCTTGTTGAACTTGAGGTAGTCGAGAAGATTGTTCTCATTGATACCGCCGGTGGGCATAAAGGTAAGCTGACCGTAGGGAGCAGCCATAGCCTTAAGCATCTTAAGACCGCCCGCAGCCTCTGCGGGGAAGAACTTAACGGTGGTAAGACCGAGCTCGAGAGCTGCCTCTACGTCGGAGGGATTGGAGCAGCCGGGGAGCATGGGAACGCCCTTGGAAAGACAGTAGCCGGTAACCTTGGGGTTAAGACCGGGGGATACAAGGAACTTGGAGCCTGCCGCGATAGCAGCGTCGACCTGCTCCGTGGTAAGCACGGTGCCCGCGCCTACGAGCATCTCGGGGAACGCGTCGGTGATGTTCTTGATAGCCTCTGCCGCGCACTTGGTTCTGAAGGTGATCTCGGCTGCGGGAAGACCGCCGTCGATAAGAGCCTTCGCAAGCGGGACCGCGTCATCTGCGTTCTCGATCTTAATTACGGGAATAAGGCCTATGAGGTGTAGCTGCTTGATCATATCGTTGTTCATTTTCGGATTCTCCTTAAAATATTATTTTACACAACCATTATAACACATTACTTCGCGCACAACCATTGCAAAAATTGCTCTTTAACAAGACTTTGCAGATCTTGACGCGCTAAATATTGCAAAGTCTCGCAAAAAAGCTTATCCATACAGGATTTGTGCTCTTTTATTAAAATTTTTGTGAAAAATATTTAAATGCGATGTATTGACTCACGGGTGCGCGAGTGATATAATCTTATTTAGAATGTCAAATTTACGGCAAGAAAGGATGTCATGTCTATATGAAGCCTTACGCAAATATGCATCTGCATTCCACCCACTCGGACGGAGTCTATTCCCCTACCGAGCTTGTAGAAATAGCTAAAGATGAGGGCTATGCCGCCCTTGCCATAACGGATCACGATACGGCGAGTGCCTACGGGGAGCTTAAGGCGGCGGCACAAGAGGCGGGCATGGAATGTCTTTTCGGTGTGGAGTTCACAGTTGTTGAGCCCTCGGATTTTCATATCGTGGGCTTCAGCTTCGACCCCGAATACCCCGAGATGAAGGAATACCTCGGGAATATGGCAATGCGACAGACCGACAACACAAAAAAGTGCTTCGACGAGGCGGTAGAGAACGGCGGTATCACGGGCATAACGTGGGACGAGGTGCTGGACTATAACCGCGGCATACCGTGGCTGTGTAATAATCACGTTTTCCGGGCGATGCAGGCGAAGGGCTTGATAAGGGAAGACGAATATATGGCGTGGTTCGACAAGAACTTCCGTAATCAGAGAGGCAAGTATCCGCCGAGCCATAGCTTCAAGCCGCTCGGAGAGCTGGTAAGCCTCATCAGGCGCGCGGGCGGATTTGCCGTGTGCGCACACCCGAGCAAGAGACAGCTCGGAATGATAGACCTGCTCATCTCATCGGGCATTGAGGGGCTTGAGGTCCTGCACCCGTCACTCACACCCGAGGAGCGCGAGCTCTCTATGAAGCTCTGCCTTGAGCGAGGACTCTTTATCTCGGGCGGAAGCGATCACTCGGGACTGCTGGGCGGATATTACGGCTCCTTTGAGAGTGATGAGGCGCTGCGCGCAAGCGATCTGTACGTTGAGCCCCTGACCGTCGGAGTCGCCGAGCCCTACTACCGCGAGCTCGCGGCGCACAAGCTCGGAAAAAGAGACTGACCCCCTATCAAGTGCCCTGACAATTACACTACGATCACTTAAAAAGTTAATCTTTGGAGGATATATGAAAAGCCGTGTCGGTATTATAACAAGCAACGATTTGATCTTCAATAAGCTCAGACTGATTCTCCGAGCAGATGCAGCGGTAGAACGTGTGACCGAGGACTGCTACCCCGGTGAATACGATCTCGTGTTCGCGGACGCCGACGCCGTCGTGCCCGAGGGCGTTAACGCAGTGACCGTCGGAGAGGGCAGCAGCGTGCCCTTCCCCTTCAAGCACGAGGACGTGCTCGGCGCCTTCTGCAACGCAAAGAGCATCTGCCCTTCCCCGCTCACGCTCTCGGCTAACGGAAAGCACGCCTTCTTAAACGGCGAGGTAATCAAGCTCAGCAGCGGTGAGTACAGATTGCTCGAAAGACTGCTGGAGGGCGGCGACGACTTTATCCCGGTAGAAGATCTGCTCCGCGACGTATGGGGCAACCAGTGCGACGAGGGCTCCGTTATAGTGTACGTACACTATCTCAGACGCAAGCTTGAGAAGCACGGAGAAAAGATCATCCTCTCCACCCGCGTGGGCGGATGCGGATATAAGATCGACGACAAATACAGAGGGCAGCGCTGATGCTCACTCTTTATGAGGGCGGCTTCACCTCTGTCGCTCACGGAGAAATACTAAAGGGTGTCAGGCGCTCCGTCGACTCGGGCAGGCGCGTACTGCTTTTCGTGCCGGAGCAGCAGACTCTCACGGCGGAGTCGGAGATGTGCGAGCTTCTGCCGCCAAGCGCTGCCCTGTCATTTGAGGTTACGAACTTCACCCGATTTACGAACACGGCGTTCCGAACGCTCGGCGGTATCTCGGGAGAATATTTGACCTCGGCAAAAAAAGCGCTGGTCATGTGGGGCGTGCTCACCGAGCTGTCGCCTACGCTAGCACTGACCCGCGGAGCCAAGAATATCGGCTCCGGCACGGTATCAAGGGCGCTTGAGGCAATAGGCGAGCTTTCCGCTCTCGGCATACGTCCCGAGGAGCTCAGAGCAAGCGAAGCTCTCGTAGCAAGCGAGGACTCAAGGCTTAAGTCCAAGCTCTCCGATATATCTCTGATATATTCGCTCTACAAGACCAAGCTGAAGGAGCGCTATTCAGATATTACCGAGGATCTCTCAGGCCTTGCAAGGAGTCTTGAGGCTGACGGCGGATATCTTGCGGACGCGGTAATTTTCATAGAGGGCTTCACCTCATTTACCGAGCCGCAGTACGCGCTTATCGGCGCTATGATGAGGTGCGCCGACGTAAGAATATCGTTGACGCTCAAGAAGGCGGCGAAGGACGGCTTCGAATACACCGAGCTAAGAGAGACCGAGCGCCGTCTTATAAGGATAGCGAGAAAGGCGGATGCCGAGGTAAAGCTTCTCGCCCCCGACGCAAAGGATCAGGACTACGCTCCCATACTTTCCGAGGTGTGCGAGCTTTTGTGGCGTAACGACGGCACAATTGACAATGATAGTTTACAAATACTTGATAATGACAAGGATATAATCAGGATCTTTGAAGCGGCAACACCCTTCGAGGAATGTGATTTTATAGCATCGGATATAAAGAGAAGGGTCATGTCGGGAGACAGCTACCGCGACTTTGCCATCATTGCAAGATCGCTCGACTCCTACTCCGGCATACTTGACACCTCCTTGATAAAGGCGGGTGTGCCAAGCTTTATGGCAGCCCCTAAGAGCATCAACTCATTCGAGGCGATAAAGCTTATCACTACGGCGTACGGCGTCATAGTCCGCGGCTTCGCGAGCTCGGACGTCCTGACCTACGTCAAGTGCGGACTTTCCGGCGCGACGAGGGACGAATGCGACCTGTTTGAGCTCTATGTCAATAAGTGGAATATAAACGGCGCGCGCTTTACCGACGGTATGCTATGGAATATGAATCCGAGAGGCTACGAGGCGCTCACCGAGGCTGACTCCGAAAAGCTCATCAGGATCAACGAGATAAGGGATAAGATAATCTCTCCGATTTCAGCCTTTTCCGAATCGGCTGGCGCCGCAAAAACCGTGCGCGAGCACGCCGACGTCCTGCTCGACTTTCTGATCGGAATATGCCTCGAGGATAAGCTAGAGGAAAGAGCAAGGGAGCTCGCGGCGCTTGGCGAAGGCGAGGCCGCAGAGCAAAACGCCAGACTCTGGCAGATAATCTGCGACTCACTCGACACGGTAGTTGACGTGGTCGGAGATATGCCCGCGGATGCGGAATCCTTCATTAATCAGCTCTCCGTCGTCTTCAGCGACGCGAATATCGGCAGCATCCCCTCGTATCGCGACGAGGTCAGTGTCGGATGTGCCGATATGATAAGGCTCAGCGATAAAAAGCACATATACCTCATAGGAGTAAGGGCGGGAGAGTTTCCGCGGACTGTATCTGATACCTCCTACTTCTCGGACCGTGATAAAGCTACGCTTACAAGGCTCGGTCTGGGAGTCGCCCCGGACCTTGAAATAAAAAACGCGAGAGAGCTCTACTCCTTCTCGCGCTCGTTCTCGTTCGCGCATGAGAGCGTTACGCTTCTCTACTCGGTAAAGACGGCGGCGCTCGGCTCAGCTCTGCCCGCAGAGGTCATAGAACGAATAGGTGAGATAACCGACGGCAAGGTAAAGCCGAGAGTGATCGCGGAGCTTCCGCTCTCAGACCGGATATATTCCCCCGAGCTCGCTCTTGAAAACCTCGGCAAGGCAACGCCGAGCGAGAAGCTCGCCATTGAAAGAGCGCTTCGCAACACCGAGTACCGAAACGTGCTCGCGGTCAGCGAGGGAAAGCTGGAAAACGACGAGATCGATATAGACGAGGAGGCGATCGGCATTATTATCGGCCGTGACGTCTACCTCTCGCAGACTAAAATAGATAAGTACTTAAAATGCCCCTTCAAGTACTTCGGCTCTGCCATCCTCGGTATCGAGGAAAACGAGAAGGCGGAAATAAATCAGCTCGTGGTCGGCAACTTCATCCACTCGGTGCTTGAGAGCGTGTTCAACGCCGTGATAGCCGAGGGAAAAAGCATTTCCGACCTCTCGGCAGATGAGCGCGAGAGCCTGACCGCGTCGTCGGCGAGGAGCTATGTTGAGCGCGAGCTCGGATCTGCCGCGTCGGTCAAAAACGAGGTGATAATCGAGAGAATACGCAGAGTCGCGCGACCTATCGTAGAAGGATTATGCGACGAATTTGCTAACTGCCGGTTTACACCCGTGCAATGTGAAATGCATATCGACGGATACAGACAGGATACGCCGAACTCAATAGTGTATGACACAAGGAACGGAAAGCACAGAGTTATAATCGGCGGATATATAGACAGACTCGATACACTAAAGGTCGGCTCGGACGTCTATGTAAGAGTCGTGGACTATAAAACGGGAATCAAAAGCTTTTCGCTCGACGACGTCAAAAAGGGCGAGAACCTGCAGATGCTCCTCTACTTAAAATCGGTAGTTGAGACCGAAAATCCCGAGTTCCGCGAAAGGCTTGGCGTAGGGAAAGGCGGTCAGCTTATCCCTGCGGGTATAGTATATGTCAAAACCTCCGTCAAGGACGTGACGGTGGACAGTCCGTCGGATGAGCTCGCAACCGAGGAGGTCAAGGCGTCGTTCGAAAGACTCGGCGCATCGCTCGACTCCCCCGAGGTGCTCAGCGCCATGAATCCCGACTTCACCCCTATGGCAAAATCCAGGAGCAAGAACGATCCTCCCGCGCCGTTGACCTACACCCGTGAGGACTGGGAGCGCATAAACGAGGAGATGAAGGACGCCGTTCTCACCATCGCGGATGAGATCACAAGCGGTCACATAGCCGCCAAAGCAAGCGTCAGTGATAACGCCTCCTTCCACCCCTGCACCGACTGTCAGTACAAGTTCATTTGCAGAAATGCGGTCAAATAAGGACTTGCAAAAAACTCAAAAATTAACAAATGAGCTAAAACTTTTTCTATAAGGTTGAAATTC
>CAYWPS010000105.1:0-6194 GCA_964460165.1 uncultured Ruminococcus sp.
GCGCGGCGTGAAGGTTCGGGAGGAGCAAGCCCCTCCCCTACGGATTTTACATTTTTGGGAGGAAGAAGCCTCCCTCAAGGATGGAGGCGCTCTCAATTTCGCGCCTTGCATTAAAAAAAACGAGGCTTTTTCACCGTACCGATTTCCGACTACCCCAAAAGCTGCTTTTTATTGTATGCTTTTCACAAAGCGCGACGGAAAGCGACAGGATTTTTTGGAAGGGTACCATACTTACAACCGACCTTCTATGATTTATAATTGAAGTAGAGAAAAGGGCGAGTCGCGATAGCCCCTATCTTATGAATTTTACAGATCAAGGAGAGATAAAATGGCATATAAGTATGATCCTGTGCGGGAAGGCGGTATTGACGACGTGGCGGAAATGACCTGCGGAGAGAGGTTTGTGAAAATCTGGGACTTTATGTTAGGGTATTTCCATCTCGAAAAAACCGAGCTTCTCGTATACGCAATAATCTTCGCGATGTACAGAAATTACTGCGATTATTTTACAGGCTCGAGAGAGTATCTTGAGCGGTGGACGAACGCAAGCAAGAGGACCGTTGCCGAGGCGCTGAAGTCGCTCGAGGAAAAAAATCTTATCAAAAAGCGTTACCGACAGTACGATAACATCAAAAAGGCTATCTACATAATAAACACGGAGGCTCTGCCGACTTGTGAATTCTTCTCGCTCGAAAACCGCAACGCCAGAAACAACGAGAAGATAAGACAGGCAAGAAAAAATAAGGGTGAAGCAAATGATAAAAACGACTCAAATTATTTTTATTAACGCGGCTGTGCCGCCCGCGCGCAAGCGCAATGAATGAATACTTTAGTTTGTTATTTTGTTTGTTATTATAGTTTAGTATAATATAGTTTATGCTTGCAATTTCCGCATTTACCCGATCACATTTTTTGCATCTGCCGATTGCGTTTTTTTCTTCGCTATTTGCGGTTTTATCACGACCGATTGCAGTTTTCTGCCGACCGATTGCAGTTTTCTGCCGACCGGGTGCATTTTTTCACCGACCGGGTGCAGTTTTCTGCCGATCCCACGCCCTTCGCGCCGACGGGCGCGGATACCGCCGCTTTCTGCCCGCATGCGCTATTGACATAAAAGGAAAAATATGTTAAAATACACACGTGAGTAACACACAGCCCGCGTGGCAGAATGGAGAAGCTATGAAAAAGAAGCCGACAATTGCTTTAATGTATGATTTTGATAAAACTCTCGCCGATCAGGATATGCAGAACTACACCTTCATACCCAATCTCGGCATGGAGCCCGGAGAATTCTGGAGCAAGGTAGAGACCTTCCGCAACAAGAACTATATGGAGAGCATCCTCGGATATATGTATTACTCCATGCTCGTATGCAAGGAGAAGGGCATACCCTTCACCAAGGAGTATTTACGCTCAACGGGTAAGGACGTTAAGTTCTATAAGGGCGTGCAGAACTGGTTTGACAGGATCAACAAGTACGGCGAGTCCATCGGCGTAAATATCGAGCATTACATAATCTCCAGCGGTATCAAGGAGATCATCGACGGCTGCGCTATCAGCGGCAAATTCAAGAAGATCTTTGCCTGCCAGTATTATTTCAATGAGTCCGGAGAGGCGGTATGGCCCAAGATCGCCATCAACTACACTCAGAAGACGCAGTACATATTCCGTATATCCAAGGCGGCGTACGACGAGACGGATAATAAGAAGGTCAACGACAAGATGAACGACCGCGTTATCCCTTACCGCAATATGATTTACTTCGGTGACGGAATCACGGATATTCCCTGCATGACCTTTGTTAAAAAGCAGGGAGGTACGTCCATAGCCGTCTATCAGAAGGGACAGAAGAACAAGGTCACAGACCTGCTTCTTGACGACCGTGTAAACTTTATCTGCCCTGCGGACTATCAGGAGGGCAGTGATCTTGACTCGCTCGTCAAGGGCATTATACAGCAGATGCAGCTCTCGCACACGCTTATTCTGAAGCAGCGTCAGCAGCGCCAGAGAGAGTCCAAAAAGAGCGCTAACTGATCATTGACCGCACACCGCGCTAAAACCGAGCCTGCCCCGGAGCACACTTGGTTTTGGCGCGTTTTCCGTTAAGGATAAAAGGCTGATGCGTCCTCGTTTTTCATATTTAATATTTCAGCGCGTGATTGACACGTAATGGATTAAGTGGTATAATTATCCCGTGAAAACGGTACATCCGCGGAGGAGATAAAAATGCAATTTATCAAGGCTACCGACAAATACTGCTCGCTCGGCGAGCATATACCCGCCCCGATATTCAGACGCAGCTTCGTCATCGGGGGCGACGTGCTTTCCGCTGAGGCGAAGATCGCGGTCAAGGGCTTTTACGAGCTTTACGTCAACGGCGAGAATATAACCCGAGGACTTTTAGCTCCGTATATCTCAAACCCCGACCACGTTATATATCTTGACAGCTACGATATCGCCCCCTATCTTAAGAGGGGCAAGAATGCCGTAGCGGTCATACTCGGCAACGGCTTTGCCAACCAGGACGTCGATAGCTGGGAGTTCAGCAGGGCTTCCTTCAGAGCGCCTCTTTCGCTCGCCCTTGAGGCGAGGATCGAGACGGCGGCGGGGGACGTGGAGCTTTATTCCGACGAAAGCTTTAAGGTGAATACCTCGCCGATACTCTTTGATATGTACAGATACGGCGTGATATACGACGCGAGAGAGGAGAAGGAGGGCTTCGCCTCGCCTGAGCTTGACGACTCGGATTGGGAGTGCGCGCGCCTTGCCGACGCGCCCCGCGGCGTTATAACCCCCTCGCGCGCCCTGCCGATAAGGATACGCGAGGAGCTCACGCCCTGCCGCATTGAAAGGCAGAGTGACTTCTGCTGTCTTCATTACGGCAACGGTGAGCCGATGAAGGAGTGCTACGTGAAGGACGGCTGGCTCTACGACTTCGGTGTGAACGCCGCGGGCGTCTGCCGTCTTAAGATCAAGGGCGAGCGCGGTCAGAAGGTTACGGTAAGACACGCGGAAAGGCTCCGAGAAGGACTCTTTGACATAGGCTCGACCGTCACGATCAAGAAGGGCACGGAGGATATCATAGGCTACCTTCAGACCGACGTATATTACCTCAAGGGCGGCGAGGAGGAGATATTTTTCCCGAGCTTTACCTACCACGGCTTCAGATACGCGCTCGTCGAGGGTATCACAGAGGAGCAGGCGACGCCCGAGCTCCTCACCTACGCGGTGTTCAATACCGAGCTTAAGCCGCGCTCGGACTTTGAGTGCTCGTACGAAACACTCAACACGCTCTATAAGATGGCGATACGCGCCGATCTCTCCAACTTCCACCATTTCCCGACAGACTGTCCTCACAGAGAGAAGAACGGCTGGACGGGTGACGCCTCGGTGAGCGCGCATCAGCTGCTGCTCAGCTTTGACTGCGCCGAGGCTCTCGGAGTATGGCTTGAGAGCGCGAGATACGCTCAGACCCCGGAGGGCAAGCTCCCCGGTATCATACCCACGGCGACGTGGGGCTATGCGTGGGGCTCGGGTCCTGCGTGGGATGCCGCGATAATAAATATACCCTACTACATATACAGATACGACGGCAGGACGGATATCATCCGCGACAACGCCGGTATGATAGAGAAGTACCTGAGATACATATCCTCGCGCGCCGACAGCCGCGGACTTATCGCCTGCGGTCTTGGCGATTGGTGTCAGCCGAGACCTGAGGGGGCGCCGATATCCTCGCCGCTTGAGCTCACCGATTCCATGCAGGTGCTCGAGATGGCGCACAAGAGCGCTATTATGCTTGACGCCATAGGCAGTACCGAGGCGAGCGCCTACGCAAAAGAGCTCGAGGACAGGACGTACCGGGCGGTGAAGGAGCATCTCATAGACTCCGAGAGCGCGATAGCGGCGGGGGCGTGTCAGACCTCGCAGGCTCTCGCCCTGCGCTTCGGGCTCTTTGACGGGCGCGACAGAGAGCGCGCGTACGGAGCGCTCATAGACATGATAGAGGCGAAGGACGGACACGTAGACTGCGGAATGATAGGGCTCAGACACATCTTCCACGTCCTCGTTGAAAACGGTGACTGCGATCTGGCACTCAGAATGATAACGCGCGAGGACGCGCCCTCGTACGGCAGTATGATAAGGCTCGGCGGTACGGCACTCTTTGAGTCACTGATACCAAACGGACTTAACGAGTCCGAGAACCACCACTTCTACGGTGATATAATCCACCTCTTTATCTCTAAAATAGCGGGCATCAGGGTCAATCCTAGCCTCGAGGATATGAGCAGCGCGGTCATTTCTCCCACGTTCCCCGTCTCGCTTTCCTACGCCTCGGCGAGCTACGACTTCAAAGAGGGCAGGCTCTCTGTGAGATGGGATAGGATATCCGACTCCCGCGTTCGCGTAGAGGTCACGGTGCCCGACGGTGTACGCGCGCGCCTCAAGTGCGGCACGCTTGACTGCGAGCTGACCGCAGGCGTAAGCGTCCGCGAGATCAATATATAGTAAACTATACTTTGCAAATAAACCAAAAAACAGTGGTAAACTGCCGGATACGCTCGACAGGTTACCACTGTTTTAATAATTTTGCATTTTGCATTTTTTGCGGAAGGAGCAAGCCATCTCCTACCTACTCATAGAGGCGAGCTTAGCCTTATCCGACATCAGCTTGTCGAGGTAGCAGACCCACTTTACGGTTGCTCTGAGATCGGGCTGGGGATAGACGTACACGAGCTTGCCGTGGACGTAGACGTCGAAGTGATCGCCCGGGGATATCGGGAACGCGCCGATCTTTTCCGGCGCTATGGAGAATTCCACCTTCTCGCCGTGCAGAGTACCCGAGAGCCTGAAGACGTCCTTGTCGATATACACCTCGCCCTCGCCGGCATTGGGGTCCATAAAGCCGTCCGCACCGCAGCAGCCGAGCCTTGCCCGTGAGGAGAGGCTCTCGTTCTCGGTGTCTATGGAGCTCTGCTGCCACTCGAACCACTCGTTTATGCTGCTAAAGGGCGCGTTATGTAATTTGTAATATGAGTCGAGCGTTGCGTCAAGCCCGCACTCGCAGCGGATATGGCTGCCCTCTGCGGTGAGCTTGTCTTGCTCAAGACAGCTCGGACACTTGTAGAGCACCCTGTCAACACCGCGCGCGATGTTCTCGCACTTGTACTCGACGCCCTGCATCGCCAGCTCGTCATCGTGGTATATAGCCTCCTCGGTGACAGCCTTTATCTCCGCGACGCTCCTTTCGGCTACCTCCTCAGCGGAGAGCAGCAGTCTGACGGATGCGTTGATCTTACCTATTCTGTCGTCGCCCTTACAGCGCCACTTAGGGAAGGTGAGGTATGCGCCGTCAGCCTTCCAGTGATAGATGCTGACACCGAGCTTCTTGATAAGCTCGGCAGTGCCCTCGGCGACCGGGAGAGAGCGTCCGTAGCAGGAGAGTCTGCCCTCGGGGAAGATGACTATTACAGCGCCCTCGTTCTTTGCCCTCATAACGTTGATTATAGTGGAAACGTCGGGCGTGAACATCTTTTTCGTTATGACGTGCATAAGCTTCAATAGTCTTGCCGTTGACTTAATACGTGTAAAGTGCTCGCTCACTATGTACGTCGGACGGACGGGATAGAGCGTCAGCGCTGAGAGGATATGGTCCTGGTCGCATACGTGCGATGCAATGACGACAGCCGGTCCCTTGATGTCCTTGGCTATTTCGTTGTCGATGCTTATGTTGTATTTTTTGGTGTACTTGCGCTTGATAACCGCGTATATCACGGTATAAAGCAGAGGATTTACCTTTCCTATGCGCTTTTTGGATTTCTTTTTCTTCTTATTCATGTCACACCCTGATACTGTATTTGTTTAGTCAGACGCGTCAGCATCTGTCATATTATACCACTTTTTCCGTATGATTGTCAATATGCTTTTCGTCCGTAAAAAGCGTGCAAAAAGGGGCTGCGCCTAAATGACGCAGCCCCATGAGCTTTTTGGATATTTAATTCACCCCGCCGGGGATGACGAACTCAAAGCCGGCGCTCTCGCCTGCGATGATGTATTCGAGCGAGGCGGTTTTATCCACGTCCTCAAGAATGAACTCGGAGAGTCCTTCGCCGCTCGGAGTGACCTGTCCGACGATCTCGCCGTCAAAGACGACGTAGAAGGCGAAGTTGCCACCCGTAATCTCGAAGTTGCCG
>CAYWPS010000106.1:0-6127 GCA_964460165.1 uncultured Ruminococcus sp.
TATCTCATATTTGGTATTTCAAGGCTCTTCCCTCGAGAATTGGTCTGATGCTTGACATCACTCCCCGTCTTCTTGAGCGTGTCCTTTATTTCGCCAGATATATAGTAATTGATGCAGGTATGACTCCCCTCGAGCCCAAGCAGCTTCTTAACGATGCTGAGTACAGAAGCGCGAGAGAGAAGTACGGCGACGACTTCAAGGCAGGTATGGGCGCGGAGGCTATCAAAGAGCTTCTCGCCTCCATCGACCTTGACGAGCTCGCAAACGAGCTTCGCGAGAAGCTCGCGGAGTCCTCGGGTCAGAAGAAGGTCAAGATCATCAAGAGACTTGAGGTGGTCGAGTCCTTCAGAAAGTCCGGAAACCGTCCCGAGTGGATGATACTTGAGGCGCTTCCCGTTCTTCCCGCGGATATTCGTCCCATGGTTCAGCTCGACGGCGGCAGATTTGCTGCCTCCGATATCAACGAGCTTTACCGCAGAGTTATAAACAGAAACAACCGTCTTAAGAATTTCATTAAGATGGGCGCTCCCGAGATAATCATCAGAAACGAGAAGAGAATGCTTCAGGAGTTCGTTGACGCACTCATCGACAACGGTAAGCGCGGTAAGCCCGTAACCGGAGCCTCCAACAGACCCCTCAAGTCCCTCTCTGAGATCCTCCGCGGTAAGCAGGGACGTTTCCGTCAGAACCTTCTCGGTAAGCGTGTTGACTATTCCGGCCGTTCCGTTATCGTAGTAGGTCCTAACCTCAAGATATATCAATGCGGTCTTCCCAAGGAGATGGCTCTTGAACTCTTCAAGCCCTTCGTTATGAAGCGCCTTATCGAGACTCAGAAGGCTAACTCCATCAAGGACGCAAAGAAGAAGGCTGACAGAGCTACCGCTCCCGAGGTTTGGGACGCGCTTGAGTACGTAATCAAGGAGCATCCCGTTCTTCTTAACCGTGCTCCTACACTTCACCGTCTCTCTATCCAGGCGTTCGAGCCTGTTCTCGTAGAGGGCAGAGCTATCAAGCTCCATCCCCTCGTATGTCCCGCGTTCAACGCGGACTTCGACGGCGACCAGATGCCCGTTCACGTTCCGCTTTCCTCCGAGGCTCAGGCTGAGGCGAGATTCCTTATGCTCTCCGCCAACAACCTCTTGAAGCCCGTTTCCGGTAAGGCTGTAACCGTTCCTTCTCAGGATATGGTCCTCGGCTCTTACTACCTCACCATCGACCATCCCGGCGAGAAGGGCGAGGGCAAGATCTTCCGTGACTTCAACGAAGTTGAAATGGCTTACGAGAACAAGGAGATCGGTATTCATGCGGCTATCAAGGTGAGAGTTACCAAGGTTATCGACGGTGTGGAGAAGTCCGCTATCATCGATGCTACCTACGGCAGACTTATCTTTAACACCAGGATCCCTCAGGATCTCGGTTACGTTGACAGAAGCGTAGATCCCTTCTCGCTTGAGATCAATTTCGCGGCTACGTCCAAGAAGCTCAAGGAGATAGTAGACCGTACTATCAGACTCCACGGCTTTGCTGAGGCTGCGGCAGTTCTTGATAACATCAAGGAGATGGGCTACAAGTACTCCACCAGATCCTCTCTCTCCATATCCGTTTACGATATGACCATTCCTCCCGTTAAGAAGCAGCTTCTTGACGAGGCGTCTGCTAAGGTTGACGAGATCACCGAGAGATTCGAGTGGGGCGAGCTTTCCGATGAGGAAAGATACAAGCAGGTTATCGACGTTTGGGATAAGACTACCGACGCCGTTACCGACGCTCTTATCAAGAACCTTGATTCTTACAACTCACTTAATATGATCTGTACCTCGGGAGCCCGCGGTTCGATGAAGCAGATGAGACAGCTCGCAGGTATGCGTGGTCTTATGTTCGCTACCAACGGTAGAACCATCGAGATTCCGATCAAGTCTAACTTCCGTGAGGGTCTTACGATGCTCGAGTACTTTATGGGTGCTAAGGGCTCGCGTAAATCGCTTTCGGATACAGCTCTCCGTACCGCTGACTCGGGTTATCTGACCCGTCGTCTCGTAGACGTTTCGCAGGATATCATCGTTCGCGAGGAGGACTGCGGCGCTACCTCCGGTATCGTTGTTTCCGACATCATCTCCGGTCAGGTTCCCGTGGAAAAGCTCTACGACAGACTTGTCGGAAGATACACCGTCAACGACGTTATCAACGAGGAGACCGGTGAGCTTATCGTTCCTTCCAATACTATGATTTCCGAAGAGATGGCAAACGAGATCATCGCGGCGGGCATTACGCACGTTGAGGTCCGTACTATTCTTCGCTGTCTGGCAAAGCGCGGCGTTTGCGTACACTGCTACGGCTCCGACCTTGCGCACGGAACTCCCGTTGCGATCGGTGAGGCTGTCGGTGTTATCGCGGCTCAGTCTATCGGTGAGCCCGGTACCCAGCTTACGATGAGAACCTTCCACACCGGCGGTGTCGCAGGCTCGGATATTACTCAGGGTCTTCCCAGAGTCGAGGAGCTCTTCGAGGCTCGTAAGCCCAAGAAGACCGCTATCGTCACCGAATACACCGGTACCGCTCGCATTGAGTCTGACAAGAAAATGTCCAAGGTCCATATCAGAGACGTTGTTGACGGTAATGGCGAGGACGTCGTTTACGAGATCCCCTTCGGCATGCGTCTTTGCATAGAGGACGGTCAGTCGGTCAAGCGCGGTCAGCCTCTTACCGAGGGCTTCCTTAACCCCGCGGACGTTCTTCGTATGTCCGGTATCGACGCCGTATACGATTACATCATCCGTGAGGTTCAGAAGGTGTACCGCGGAGAGGACGTTGAGATCAACGACAAGCACGTCGAGTGTATCACCAGACAGATGACCCGTAAGATCGAGATCGAGGATGCGGGTGACACCGACCTTCTCGTAGGTACGAAGGTCGATATCCTTGAGTTCCGCGAGGAGAACGACAAGATTCAGGCAAGGATCGACGCCGGCGAGATATCGCTTCGCAAGGCAGAGGGCGCGCCTCTCCTTCTCGGTATCACGAAGGCTGCTCTTATGACCGTATCCTTCCTTTCGGCAGCGTCCTTCCAGGAGACCACCAAGGTTCTTACCGAGGCTGCTATCAAGGGTAAGAAGGACCAGCTTCTCGGTCTTAAGGAAAACGTTATTATCGGTAAGCTTATCCCCGCGGGCACGGGTCTTGGAACCTACCGCGCGGTTGAGGTCAAGAGCGAATCCGAGGACGAAGAAGCTCCCACGGGTATCACGGTTGACGCCGCTGACACCGCTGACGGCTATACCTTTTCCGAGGAGCCGATTTACACCGAGCTGACGGTCAACGAGTAATTTCCAATTCGGTCAAAGACCGATAAAACAAATAAAACAGGGCAGATGCGTGAGCGTGAGCGATCGCGTCTGCCTTGCTTTTTCGGCATTTTACGGCAAAAAAGTAGACAACTATTGACTTTTTTATAAATAAGTGGTAATATATAGGCGTAGTGTAAAATACCATAGGTATGCACATAGGAGAAAAAATATGATTAGCGCCGAAAATGTAAAAATATCGGTTGTAATGCCCATATACAACGCCGCGGATTATTTAAGACCCGCGCTTGACGCTGTTCTCAATCAGACGCTTGCGGATATTGAGATCATATGCGTTGACGACGGCTCCACCGACGGCTCTCTGACCATTCTGAAGGAGTATCAGCAGTCGGACGAGAGAGTCAGAATACTTACCGAGAATAACGCAGGCCCATCCACCGCGAGAAATAAGGGGCTTGCCCGCGCCAGAGGAAAGTACGTCATATTCCTCGACGCTGACGATTTCTATGATTACGCGCTTCTTGAGAAGCTTTATAGCTTGGCTGAGGAAAAGGAGCTCGATATCACCGTATGCAAGTTTGACATATACAACAACCGTAAGGCTAAGTTTGAGGATAACATACGCAGCGACCACGGCGAGATATTTGCTGAGTCGAGCGTCGTTTCCAAGAGCGATTATCCCGACGTTATTCTTTCCTGCACGACGGGATACGTGTGGAATAAGCTTTTCAGACGCGAGTTCCTCGTCGAGAAGGAGCTGACCTTCGATCCCGAGCTGCGCGTGTTTGAGGACACCCATTTTGTAGTGACCGCGCTTTCACTTGCCGACAGAGTGGGCAAGTGCTTTGACAAGCTCATTCATCACAGAGTGTATACCAATCAGCCGAGAAACAAGCTGTTCAAGAAATATTACGGTCAGGTTCCCGTCGTGTACGCGAAGATCAAAGAATTTCTCCGCGCCCACGGCATGTACACGCCACTTTCGCAGTCGTTCCTCAACCTTTCCGCGAGCCGTTGCTATAAGATATACAACCTTCTTTGGCACGACGCCAAGGAGGAGTTCTGGGATATGCTGCACGATCAGTATGCCGAGGAGTTCGCGTGGACTCTTGCCGAGCCCGAGTATTTTGAGTCGAGCGAGGTGTGCGACTTCGTCGCAAGCGTGCTTATGTACACTCACAAGCAGTACCTGAAGCGTGAGACCAAGGGGCTCAAGGTGAGAATAAAGAGCGTCGGCAGAACGCTCAGGGCTATCCAGCTCCGCAAGAGGATAAAAGCCTTCTTCAGCAAGAAAAAGAACAAGGACGGCTATGACCTTTAATTCTCAATAAATGCTATACGCCCGGGCGGTATTCATGCCGCGCGGGCGTTTTTTGGATCAAAATGCTGTTTTGCCGAGAATTTTGCGTCCGCGCCTTGCGGTAAAAAGCTTTTTTGGCGCGTTCGGTCCGGGTCGGTAAGGGCTGAAGACTAACAAATCTACATTTTTTGACTAAAAAGAATATATAATGGTATTTACTATCTATTTATTATTACAATTTTTAGGTTATTTTTTTAAAAATAATAAAAAAGCCTTGACAAACCATTGTTTCAATGCTAAAATAGGGTGTAATCTGCGTAAGTGGGGGAACTATGCCCTTTTTGCGCCGTTATGAAGGTATGCACTGCGTTTTACGCTTTGTATAGATAATTTTTTGAAGAAGGAGGAAAATCATGCCAACCTTTAACCAGCTCGTAAAGAAAGGTCGTTCTGACAAGCCCACGAAGTCCAAGACTCCTGTGCTTCAGAGAGGATTCAACGCTCTCAGAAATGAGTCCATAGACCAGACTGCGCCGCAGAGAAGAGGCGTTTGCACTAAGGTTACTACCACAACTCCCAAGAAGCCTAACTCGGCTCTCCGTAAGATTGCGAGAGTAAGACTTACCAACGGTATGGAAGCTACCTGCTACATCCCCGGTATCGGTCACAACCTTCAGGAGCACTCTGTTGTTCTTATCCGTGGCGGACGTGTTCGTGACCTTCCCGGTGTACGTTATCACATTATCCGTGGTACGCTTGATACCCAGGGTGTTGCTAACCGTAAGCAGAGCCGCTCCAAGTACGGAGCAAAGCGTCCGAAGAAATAAGGTACATTTGGACGTATGTGCGACGTGCTGTGATGTTAAAGCTGTTTAGATTTTCCTAAACCCACATATATTGCAAAACGAGCACTAACGAATGTAGAAGATTCGAGTACCTATGATATCATAATTTAATGAAGGAGGGAAGTACAGTGCCTAGAAGAGGTCAAATTTCCAAAAGAGATGTATTGCCTGATCCGTTGTACGGTTCTAAGCTTGTAACTAAGCTTATCAATAACGTAATGTACGACGGTAAGAAGGGTGTTGCTCAGAAGATCGTTTACGATGCTTTCGCAACGATCGAGGCAAAGAGCGGTGAGAACGCACTCGATGTATTCGTAGCTGCTCTTGAGAACGTTATGCCCGTTCTCGAGGTTAAGGCTCGCCGTGTCGGCGGTTCTAACTACCAGGTACCTATGGAGGTTCGCGCAGAGCGCAGACAGACATTGGGTCTTCGTTGGATAATCAAGTATTCCAGAGCTCGCGGTGAGAAGACGATGGCAGATCGCCTTGCGGCAGAGATCATGGATGCTAAGAATGGCATGGGTGGCGCTTTCAAGAAGAAGGAAGACACTCACAAGATGGCAGAAGCAAACAAGGCTTTTGCACACTACAGATTCTAATCGTTATAAAGAAGGAGATAGATTCAAATGCCCAGAGAATATTCGCTTGAGCATACCAGAAACATCGGTATCATGGCGCAC
>CAYWPS010000107.1:0-6009 GCA_964460165.1 uncultured Ruminococcus sp.
AGAAAAAATGAGAGCAAGAATAGAAGGATTTTTCTCCTTTTACTCTTGCTCTTTTTGTTTGTAATATGGGTTTGGGCTTAACCCACAATGCATTTGACTAGTCAAATGCGATGCTTGCACTTTTGTCAAAGTGTAAATTCTCCGCTAAGAACATCATCCATTGTCCATACTCTTTTTACATCCATTTAGTGCATATCATTATAATACAAAGACAAAAAGATGGTTTTATTCAACACAAAGGTGTTGATTAAAACCATCTTTTTATTACGGATATCTATCACTGAATCAGCGTTTTTTTGTATTCGAGGAACTCCTCGTATGTGCCAACCCTGTCAATAATGCCGTCGGGTGTGATCTCGATGATCCTGTTGGCAACTGTGTTAAGTATCTCATAGTCGTGTGACGAGAAGAGAATGTTGCCCTTGAAACTATTCATACCGTTATTGACTGCGGTAATGGATTCGAGATCGAGATGGTCGGTGGGCTGATCTATGACGAGCATATTAGAGCCGAACATCATCATTCTCGAGAACATGCATCTTACCTTCTCTCCGCCCGAAAGAACGTTAACAGGCTTGAAAACAGACTCGTTGGAGAACAGCATCTTTCCTAGGAAGCCGCGAAGATAGGTCTCGGTCTGATCCTTAGAATACTGGCGCATCCAGTCAAGTATCGACTCGGTGTGACCGTCAAAGTACGCGGAGTTGTCGTGGGGGAAATACGAGGTGGTTATAGAAACACCGAATTTGAAGCTACCGGAGTCCGCCGCCTCCTCTTCCATAAGCACCTTAAATAGATGCGTTATCGCAAGCTCATTTCCGACGAATGCAATTTTATCCTCTTTACCAACGTGGAATGTAACATCCTTGAAGAGATAATTGTCTCCAATCTTCTTGGAGAGCCCCTCTACGTGCAAGATCTCCTTTCCCGCTTCCCTATCCATATCGAATCCTATGAATGGATATCTTCTGCTGGATGCAGGCAGCTCCTCTACTGTAAGCTTATCAAGAAGCTTTCTTCTTGAGGTAGCCTGTCTTGATTTTGACTTATTAGCAGAGAATCTTGAAATGAAGCTCTGAAGCTCTGCTATCTTCTCCTCGTTACGCTTATTCTGCATCTTGATCATACGCTGAATAAGCTGACTGGACTCATACCAGAACTCATAGTTACCTACATACATCTTAATACCGCTGTAATCTATATCAACTATATTGGTGCATACGTCATTAAGAAAGTGTCGGTCGTGAGAAACCACAAGAACTGTACCAAAGTAATCGGATAAAAAGTCCTCGAGCCACATGACAGCATCAATATCGAGACCGTTAGTCGGCTCGTCAAGAAGTATTATATCAGGGTTTCCAAACAATGCTTGCGCAAGAAGCACCTTGACCTTCTCGCTCTCCTTAAGCTCGGACATTATCTTATATAAGTAGTCATCGGTAAGTCCAAGACCCTGAATGAGCTTGGAAGCATCTGACTCCGCTTCCCAGCCGTTAAGCTCGGCAAACTCTCCCTCAAGCTCTGCGGCTCTAATGCCATCCTCGTCACTGAAATCCTCTTTACAGTATATGGCGTCCTTCTCTTTCATAATATCGTAAAGACGCTTATTGCCCATAATTATGGTGTCGAGAACCGTGTATTCCTCGTACTCAAAGTGATTCTGCTTCAGTATAGACAGGCGTTCTGTTGTGGGTATAGAAACCTCTCCCTTAGTAGGAGAAAGTTCACCGCAAAGTATTCTTAAGAAAGTGGATTTTCCTGCACCGTTAGCACCGATTATTCCATAACAATTTCCCGGTGTGAACTTCAAATCAACGTC
Organism: uncultured Ruminococcus sp.; assembly: GCA_964460165.1. Lineage (GTDB taxonomy): Bacteria > Bacillota > Clostridia > Oscillospirales > CAG-272 > UBA1740. The sequence goes on from CAYWPS010000107.1 coordinate 1,820, forward strand.
CTTAAAAAGCAGCTGACCGCCAAATTGAAATGCTACGTTGTTAACTGTTATCATTTATGTTTCCTTATTCTGCCTTATTTTATCTTAATTAAAAATATTATTATATAATTCCCTTATGTCTGACATAATATAGGTGGGCTTGGTATCACTATTTTCAGCATCCTCTATCGTACCTTCACCCGAGAGCACGAGAACGGTATCAACACCCGCGTTATATCCCGAAGCAATATCCGTATAAACTCGATCTCCGATCATGACAGTCTCTTCCTTCGAATATCCGAATTTGTCCATAGCGAGCAAAAGCATCTCGGGCTTTGGCTTGCCTAGAAACGTAGGAGTCTTTCCGGTTGCTTTTTTTATCATTTCGGCAACCGCTCCGCAGTCGGGGACATATCCGTACGAGGTTGGGCAAACCCAATCTGGATTGGTCGCGATATATACAATATCACGCTCAGTAAGAAGCCTTGAAACGTCATCAAGCTTTTTAAAGGTAAGCTCGGTATCATTACCCATAACTATACCGAATATATCGTCCTCAACAGTCGTCGTGGTAATAACACCGCTTTCCTTCAGCTGTGATTCAAAAGATTTTGTTCCGCTTACGTAGAACTTCTTTCCCTCATATCTTTTAAGGTAAAGACAGGTTGCATCGGTTGAAGTAAGGAAGTCTTCATCAGTTGCTTCAATGCCTATCTTGGCAAGTTTCCGAACGTAATCATCCGTGCTTTTTGAGGAGTTGTTGGTTACAAATAAATACTTGCCGCCCGAAGAACTGACTGCCGAGAGAAAATCAAGCGTTCCATCGAACAAATTATTATCAAGATAAATAGTTCCGTCCATATCAAGTAAAAAGAACTTTTTATTCTTCAGTGACATTTTTGCCTCCGTTTTCATAAAAAAGAGACGCCTAACCATCCGTTTCGGTAAGACTTAGGAGTCTCTTAATTATCACTTTATATCAATCGTCCGGATATCCGTCAGGATTCATCTTCTGCCATCTTGCAGAGTCCTCACACATTTTGTGAAGATCTCTCTCCGCGCGCCAACCAAGAACCTCGTAAGCCTTAGTAGGATCAGCATAGCACTCAGCAACGTCGCCGGGACGTCTGTCTACTATCTTATAGTTAACGGGAGCTCCCCAAACGTCTCCAAACGCCTTAACCATCTCAAGAACGGAATATCCGTTACCCGTGCCTACGTTAACGTAATCAATACCCTTCATTCTGCCGGTATATTCGATAGCCTTAAGATGCGCGAGCGCAAGGTCAACTACATGGATGTAGTCGCGCACCCCGGTTCCGTCAGGCGTGTCGTAGTCATTGCCGAATACGCTGAGGCAAGCAAGCTTGCCTGCCGCGACTTTAGCTATGTAAGGAAGGAGATTGTTGGGAATACCGCGAGGATCCTCGCCCATAGTACCGCTTTCATGTGCTCCGATAGGATTGAAATAACGAAGAACGCAAACAGACAGATCCTTGTTAGCAACACAGGTATCCTTGAGTATTCTCTCTATCATAAGCTTGGTCTCGCCATAGGGATTGGTAGTAGAAAGCGGGAAATCCTCTCTGATCGGAACCGTCTTGGGAACTCCGTAAACCGTAGCGGAGGAGCTGAATACTATTCTATTCACTCCGTGCTTGTTCATACAATCGAGAAGATTCAATGTGCTCGTAAGGTTATTGAAGTAATACCAAACGGGCATTGACACAGATTCACCAACCGCCTTAAGACCTGCGAAGTGTATAACTGCATCGATCTCAGGATAATCGGTAAATACCTTATCGAGAGCCTCCTTGTCACAAAGGTCGCACTTTATGAAGGTGGGTCTTTTTCCTGTAATAGCCTCTATTCTGTCAAGAACGCAAAGCTTGCTGTTAGAAAGATTATCAACAATAACGACCTCAGAGCCCGAATTAATGAGCTCAACCACGGTATGAGAGCCAATATAGCCCGTGCCGCCTGTAACCAATATCGACATAATTCCCTCCCAAAAATTGTTAGTTAAGTAAAAAAGAGTAGCCGAGCTACTCTTTTTTCAATATAATCAGTCAGCGTATACGCTAACCTGCTTCTTGCCACCGGTAATATGCTCGAACTTAACGGTGCCGCTGATAAGTGCAAAGAGAGTATCGTCAGAACCGATACCTACGTTGTTACCGGGATGGATCTTGGTACCACGCTGTCTAACCAGAATGTTACCTGCAAGAACCGCCTGTCCGTCAGCCTTCTTTACACCGAGACGCTTGGACTCGGAATCACGACCGTTTTTAGTAGAACCTACGCCCTTCTTGTGAGCAAAGAATTGTAAACTGAGCTTTAACATTTCGTACCTCCATATTTAGTGATTGGCATTTAGCCGTAGAATTCGCTTAAATCTCGCGCTCGATCTCTTTCACATCGAGATATTCGTAATATTCCTCGACGAGATCCATGAGCTGGAAGAAATAAGCCTGTATAAGACCCGAAACTGCATATTGCTTCTTTTCGTCCTTCTCGTATTTCGGAAGCGCTGACCTTGCAATAAGCTTGATATCCGTCGTCTTCTCGTCTATCGTGTAATCTACGATCGAATCGTACGAGCACTCGATAGTATTGATAAGGAGCATAGTCATTGCGGAGAGCGCTGAGCAAAGGATATCCTCTCCCGACTCGGCAAATCCCGTATGTCCCTTCTCCTCGAATCCGTAATAGATACCGTTAGTCTTATAAAAACATACTGTTGTCATTAAGAATTAACCCTCGATCTTTTCGATCTGAATCTTAGTATAATCCTGACGATGACCGATCTTCTTCTTCTCGTTCTTCTTAGCCTTATACTTGATTACGTCGATCTTCTTGGACTTACCATTCTTAACAACGTTTGCAACTACGGTTGCACCAGCTACATAGGGAGTACCAACAGTAAGAGACTCACCGGAGAGGCAAAGAACCTTATCAAAGGTAACCTTCTCGCCTTCCTCAACACCAAGCTTCTCAACGAAGACAACGTCTCCCTCGGAAACCTTATACTGCTTTCCACCTGTTACAAAAATAGCGAACATGTAAAAGCACCTCACTTTCGTGTTTAATCGCTACGTTAGGCGTATGCAAGCACACTTTCCGAGCCTAATCATAAGCGTCAAATCATTCTATCATTAATTTTGTGATTTGTCAATAGCTTTTTGGCAAAAAAATATTTTTTTGCTAAATAAAATGGGAAATCAAGCAAAATGATCTCCCATGTTAAAGTTAGCCGTTGTGGCAACCATCGCACATATCCTTTGATTCGCAATCCGCGGTACAGCCCGCACAATCACCGCAATCATCGATAAGCTCGATATCATCTATCTTATTACCGCATGCGGGACAAAGGAAATTGTCAAGATCAAACTCCTCGGTGAAGCAGATCTTCTCACCGCAGGTAGGACACTCTATCTCGTAATACTCCTCATCGGTGTATTCTTCATCCTCGTAATCCTCGTTAAGATCGCTGTAATCCTCCGAGTCGCAATCGTCGTAAAAATCGCTTTCAAGGTTAACGAGATCCTGCGCCATACCCTCCATATAGGTATAAAGCTCGTCGTTAGCGCTCTCAAGCACAGAAATTCTCTCTGCCATCTCTTCAATAACGTCGAGCATCCTTACGATAAGCTTACCCTCATTGGTGTTTTGGTCGAGATTAAGACCCTCTGCGAGTCCCTTTAAATACGCTGCATTCTCTGTAATTCCCATAATTATTCTCCTTTATAAAACTTAACTCTCCCAGAATGATCGAGAGAGTTAAGAAATTAGTCGGTTTGATTAAGCGCGCTCGAGATACTCACCGGTTCTGGTGTCGATTCTGAGAACGTCGCCCTCGTTGATGAAGATCGGAACCTTGATAACCGCGCCGGTCTCAAGAGTAGCGGGCTTGGTAACGTTAGTAGCGGTATCGCCACGAACGCCGGGCTCAGTCTCGGTAACCGCAAGCTCTACGAATGTGGGAGGCTCAACGGAGAAAACGTTGCCCTTCCAAGAGCAGATACGGCAAACGGTGTTCTCCTTAACGAACTTGAAGTTGTCGCCAAGCTTATCCGCGTTGAGAGGAATCTGCTCATAGGATTCCGGATCCATGAAGTAGTAGAGCTCACCATCGCAGTAGAGGTACTCGAGGTCGCGACGCTCGATAACTGCGTTCTCAAACTTAGCGGTGGGGTTGAAGGAAGCCTCGC
>CAYWPS010000108.1:0-5891 GCA_964460165.1 uncultured Ruminococcus sp.
ATACATTCCATCGAGGAGCTCAGACTCAAGACGGGAGTATCCAAGACGGTCATCGAGATCCTGAGGCGCAATCACGTGCTTGACGGTCTTACCGAAACCAATCAGCTTGCCCTGTTCTGACGTACGGGACGGGATAAAATAAATAAAAGCCATCGCAATACGAAAACGGAATGAGCGTAGCGCCCATCCTCGCCGAGTATCGCGATGGCTTCTTTTATGCAAGAAAAAGGAGTAAGATGAGCATTATCGCGCACTCCCGATCCCCTTCTTTTGAGAAAAAGAGAAATGCGGCTGTCGCGATTATTAAAATCTCCTCTATACCTATTTTTTGTAAACCAACGTTGCTGTTTTTAAAGATATTTATAAAGAAATCTCCGAATGGAAGTCTTGAGAAAGCGGAAGCTGTTGCCTCATTTTCCGCCTTTTTCTGCGGCTCGTTATGTACTTCCTCCCAAGGATTCTTGCTTACCTCCGCCTCCTTCTTATCCTGCTCGGCGGCAGCCTCCTCTATCGGATTGTCAAACAGAGCAGTTCCGCCGTAGCTTTCCGGAATCACTATGCCGTGTCTTTCGTCATTGTAGGCTCTGGTGTACATATCTATCACCCCTATGACTCTTTCTTTACCATAACGTCGAGTATATCCAGTATTGACGACATGGAGTCGATCGCCGAGCGGCGATTCTCTGAGAGATATGGCTTCATCGCGTTCAAGAGCTCCTTGCGGCGCGCTCTTTTTATCGGTACGCTTGGCTTTTCTGTTGCCATTACCTTCTCGGCTTCATCCTTTTTTTCCTCTGACACTTGCATCTCCGGTTCGGCGGGGCCGCCCGCCTCATTGCTTTTCACGAGATCGCTTATCTCCGCGATAAGCGACGGATTCTGCATAATTAAGCTTACTATTCTTGATAGATCCGGTGTATCCTGCACGGCTCAGCTGCTCCTGTACTTACTCAGTATTCTCATAGCTCCGGCGACGTTCATCCTTGCGCCGTCGCGCGCTATCGATCTGAGCTTTTCAAGCTCGGAATGAGGGGGAGTCCTCTCGGGGAGTATAAACCCGTGCGTTTTACCTATTTCGACCACCTTTTTCCACAGCTCGTCGTCAGGCAGATTTACGAGATCGTGTAGCTTATCCTTGTCTAATTTCATTCGCTTCTCCTTTCTTTCGCGGCTTTGACCGCGCTCTCTACTTTTGTATCATATGCCGAATGAGCAATGTAGGTGAAAGAAGCACATTCTAGCGTTTTTTTCGGTTGCTTACTTGCTTTTTTTCTCCGTATGTGCTAAAGTAATATAGAAGCATCTTAAATACTCAGCGAAAGGGAATACGATCATGCATATGCCGCCAAGACACCCGACGTTCAACGACGGGATAGAAAAGCCGAAGAAGCTCTCCGAGCTGCCCGGCTATATCTTGAAGAAGACGAAAGGTTTTTTCTCGCGTCTGTTTTACATATTTTCACTGGTATGGCAGTCGGCGCCCCTCATTCTTGTTGCCATGGTGATCCTCTGCGCTCTCGACGGTATTCTGCCGGTCTTCGGGGCTTATATTTCGAGCTATCTTCTTAACGAGATCGCCGACCTTATTACCGAGAAGAATCTCGGCATCATTTCATCCGATGCGATAGAGGCAATGCGACCTCTCGTATTCCTCTTTGTGCTCAACCTCGTTTATTTGTTCCTGAAGAAGCTTTTGACAAAGGTGTCGACTATGGTTACCGGTATTGCCGGAGAGCTTGTCGTCAACCATATCAAGCTGCTTCTGATCGGCAAGGCGAAGACGCTTGACGCGCGCTCGTTTGATGATCCGGGATTTTACGAGAAGCTCGAGAATGCTAACCGAGAGGCGAATATGCGTCCGATAAGTATACTAAACGCTACATTTTCGCTCATAAGCGCGGTGATCAGCGCTGTTTCCTTTGTGATCGTGCTCTCGGGACTCAGCCCGTTAGCGCCGATCGTCATCATACTTGCGGCGCTTCCTACCGCTGTCGTGAGTCTCATTTACAGAAACAAGAATTTCAGGTATATAAGGTTTCATTCCAAGGAGCGCAGACAGATGCAGTATTACTCGTCCTTGATGGTCGATAAGGACAGAGTGCAGGAGATAAAGATACTCGGACTCTCCGACACCTTTACCTCAAAGTACAAGGCCGCGTTTTCGCAGTACTACAAGGGCTTGAAAAGGCTTATTGTAAGAGAGGGCGTCACGCAGATAGCGGTCAGCCTTGTTACCACCGCGGTAAACTGTATGCTCTTCGTGTACATAGCGTATACGGTTATTTTTGGCGGCGGACGGGTCGGTGATTATTCCCTGTACTCCGGCGCACTTACCTCGATAACGGGCTACGTAGCCACCCTTATGACAGCCACGGTCACGATATACGAGGGTACGCTGTTCATAGATAATATGATAGAGTTTATGAAGGAGAAGCGCGAGATAGTGCCGAGCACGGATACGCCCGTCATTCCCGAGCGAGGTGTTCCTCACACGGTCGAGTTCAAGAACGTTTCCTTCAAATATCCCGGCATGGACAGATACGTGCTGAGGAACGTCAACCTGACCTTTGAGCAGTCGGATTCCGTAGTTCTCGTAGGACTTAACGGCGCGGGCAAAAGCACGCTCATCAAGCTTTTGACCAGGCTTTACGACCCTACCGAGGGGGCGATATATCTTGACGGACGAGATCTCAGGGAATATGACGTTGAGGCACTATACGATATCTTCGGCATAATATTCCAGGACTTTGGCAGATATGCCGAGACCGTCGGTGAAAATATCAGATTCGGCGACGTTCAAAGAGCGTACGACGAGGACGGTATAGCCGCCGCGGCAATGAGAAGCGGAGCGAGCGTGTTTATCGACGCATTCCCAAAGGGGTACGACACTCCTCTTACACGTATGTTTGAGGATTCCGGACGCGAGCTATCCGTAGGACAGTGGCAGAAGCTTTCGGTTGCGAGAGCCTTCTACAAGAATTCCGAGATACTCATACTCGACGAGCCCACCGCGGCTCTCGATCCGCTCGCGGAGCAGGAGGTCTTCAATCAGTTTGCCAATCTCGCGAAGGGCAAGATCGCCGTTTTCGTATCGCATAAGCTTTCGAGCGCAGTCAGCGCAAGCAAGATAGTTGTAATTGACGGCGGTACGGTTGCCGAGATAGGCAATCACGAGGAGCTTATGGCTCTCGGCGGCAGATACCACGAGCTGTTCTCAACCCAGGCAAAGAGATACGCCGGCGGAGAGGGAGCTTAGCCAAGTATAGCAAAAAACATAACAAAACAAAGAAAAATGCAGATAACGGTCGGCAAAAGCATAACGTTATCTATCGATAGGGGGAACGTATTATAGAAAAAATATCTCTTAACGGAATATGGCGTCTTAAGGGACGCAGGCAGGACGCCGGTGACGCTTCATTGATTTCTCTTTCTGCCAATGTACCGGGATGCGTCCAACTTGATCTTGCTCAGCAGGGATATCTGCCAAGCGATCTTTTTATGGGTGAAAACATCAAGGAGGCGGAGAAGTACGAGTATTACGAGTGGTGGTACGAAACCGACTTTGCGGCTCCCGATAAAAAGGAAAACGTCTTTCTTGTCTTTGAGGGCGTTGACTGTCTTGCCGAGTACTATTTAAACGGAGTAAAATTCGGTGAGAGCGAGAATGCTCTTATAGCTCACGAATACAGAATCGACGGTCTTCTTAAAGAAGGCGCAAATCTTCTTTCGGTACATATCAAGTCCGCTACCATTGCCGCGGACAGTGAGGATTATCCCATCAGACTTTTACACAGCATTGACGTTGACGGCTGTTATCTTCGCAAGCCGCCGCATTCATTCGGCTGGGATATTATGCCCAGAGCTGTGACGGCGGGACTGTGGCGAGATGTGAGGCTTGAGGTTCGTGACGAGATTTATTTCTCGCAGACCTTTGTGCTTGCGGGCAGGGAAGAACGGATATTCTATTACACGCTGGCATCGGATATGGGCGAGCTTTCGGGCGTTGAGATAGAGCTCGAGGGCGCGTGCGGTGAGAGCACCTTCAAGAAAAGAGCAGCGTGTAAAAAGAGATTCGGTAATTTCCGTTTTGAGATCAACGATCCGAAGCTCTGGTTCCCCTATGGCTACGGTGATGCCAACGTTTACGATGGCAAGGCAAGAATATATAAGGACGGAAAGCTCGTTCACGAGGAGAGCATTGCCTTCGGTATTCGTGACGTCGTTCTTGACCGCAGAGATCCCGAGGGAGATGACGAGGGTCAATTCCGTTTTCTCATTAACGGCATTGAGATCATGTGCAAGGGCTCGAACTGGGTTCCGCTGGATGCCTTTCATTGCCGCGATGCCGAGAGATACGATGAAGCACTCGCGCTTGTAAAGGATATCGGATGTAATATCCTGCGCTGCTGGGGCGGAAACGTATATGAGGATCATAAGTTCTTCGATTTCTGCGATCGCAACGGTATTATGATATGGCAGGACTTCTCCATGGCGTGCGCTCAATACCCCGAAAGAGAAGATTTTAAGAGAAATATTGAGGATGAGGCGGTCGCCGTTATCAGAAAGCTGAGAAATCATCCGTCCATCATTCTTTGGGCGGGCGACAACGAGGTCGATGCCTGCTTCCCGCAATACGATCCAAATAAGAACGATATAACGCGCCGCATTCTCCCTGCGTGCGTGCGTGACAACGATCTTGGCAGACCATATCTTGCGAGCTCGCCTTATATATCCGAGAGAATGTACGAGGCAGGTCATCGTTCACAGGTGCACGGCTCGCCGCTTGTTGAGGATCACCTTTGGGGTCCTCGCGACTATTTCAAGAGTAATTTCTATAAAGAAAATAAGGCTCATTTTGTGAGTGAGACGGGATATCACGGCTGCCCGTCACTTGACTCCATCAAGAAATTCATCACTCCCGAGCACGTCTGGCCATATCACAATAACTCCGAGTGGATACTTCACTCAAGTGACCAGAATGGCAACGATTCCAGGGTTATGCTGATGGAGAATCAGGTGCGTCAGCTCTTTGGTGAGGTTCCGGCAGATCCCGAGAAATATATTCTTGCCTCGCAGATCTCGCAGGCGGAGGCAAAAAAGTACTTTATCGAGCGTATGCGTGTGGGACGCCCAAAAAGAACGGGTATCATATGGTGGAATCTGCTTGACGGTTGGCCGCAGATGTCGGATGCCGTTGTGGATTACTACTTCACCAAGAAGCTTGCTTATTTTTACATTAAACGCTCTCAAGCCCCCTTCGTCATCGCCGCGGACGAGCTTACCAGCTGGAAACTGCCGATCTATGCCTGCAACGATACCCTCGAGGCAAGGTGCGGTCATCTGACCGTTAAGGATGCCGTGACCGACGAGATAATTTACGAGTGCGACTTCCGCGCGCAAGCCAATACAAGCACGCGCATTGCCGAGCTCTCGATATATTACTCGGAGCAAAGGATGCTGATCTTTGAGTGGCAGACCGACACGGAGTGCGGCTTCAATCACTATCTGTGCGGTCATCCCCATATCTCGCTTGAGATGTACGAATCGGTAATCAACAAGTATAATCTGGATAAATGCAAATAATCTTTTGCATTTTACCGTGTTTTAGATAAGGGGCTGGCGCATTTAGGCGCAACCGAAAATGACACGTAAGAAGATAAAAAACTCAAAAATTAACGAATGAGCTAAAACTTTTTCTATAAGGTTGAAATTCTGCGAATTTCTCCATTAAATCAAGGTCATTTTCTATTCGCGTTTCCCTCCCTCAGCGTATTTTTATACGCCTCTCGGTCGGGAGAATCCGAATTTTCGCTCTAAATCCCCCTATCCCCTGCGCAAAAGGGGATGGCGCATTTAGGCGCAACCGAAAATGACACGTAAGAAGATAAAAA
>CAYWPS010000109.1:0-5218 GCA_964460165.1 uncultured Ruminococcus sp.
CGCCTCTCGCCTTGAACAACGAAGCTTTTTCCTCAAATCTGCCTACCCCTATCAAACTTTTGGGGCTGTCTCATTTTTTGCATTTGAGACAGCCCATCTTTATGCTTAAAGGCTATGACCCGTTTTTTGTAAATTATGTTAATTTTTTGTTATTTGCCTTCCCTCTCTTGACTCTCAAAAATTATAGTGGTAAAATACTTAGTGAAAAAAAGACAAGGAGGCAGCGATGAAAAAGCTATACCGCAATTTTATATTTGATCTGACTATTGCAATAACCGCGCTGGTGCTTGGCATCATTATGCTTCCGCCCTTTGGCATCGGAGTGTATGCGCTCAACATACTCTTAGCATCTACCATCGTGGTGTATTTCCTCGTTTATCTGTGGGATAAGCTCAAGCGTACGAAGGGCGCGATCTTCCTGCTTACCGCGACGGAGTGCGTGGTATATTTCTTCGTCGTCATCGATCTCATCATACAGCAATTCTCACCGTTTGAGGCGCTGAGCGTGTGCCGCGCGCTCGGTCTGGTGCTGTGGGTAAGAGGCACTGTCTCGGCTGTCGGAATGTATATAACTGCGCTTTCCACAAGCCGCAAAAAGAGCAGTCTGCCCAGCTTTTTGTTGAGAATTTTCCTGATTTCCGCAGGTATGTACTTACTAGCGCATCCATTGTTCACTAACCTTCTGCTTAACTGGGCAATGTGCATACTGTTCTTCTTAAGCGCGCTCGCCTTTGGCGGACTTGCGCTCCTGTTCTCTCCGGGCAAAAAAAATAATGCTTGACCTTACAAGAAAGGAACGATTATGCTAGACTACACTCGAGCGATATTTGACAAGACCAAAAAGGATCTTGAAATCTCGCTTACGGTGTTCCAGTTCGGAACCCAGATAATTTACATAGCGTATCTTATATATCTGCTGTTTATCCCGAATAAGATATGGTATCTGCACCTCTCCCTTTTGCTTATCTCCGCTGCATTTCTGGTATTCGATATTATTACCGCGAACGGCATCAGAGCTATAAGAGGTGAGAAAATATCCATATTCGGCAAGCGACGCCACAACGAGAAGCTCTCGCGTGCCAAAAAGCGCAGAAGCAATATCAGAAGAATAAAGTTCTACACCTCTCACGTTATAAAGCTCTTTGTTTTAGCATCGACCTTCTACCCTATCATCGTTGCTCCGGACACCGTCCATCCCCTATCCGTTATGTGCACGACGGTTATGGTGCTGTTGTGGATAATACAGATAATATTTGAGGTTTTACGCACCGTGCTTGAAGGCAGAGGCGAGCTGTTTATGGAGGCGCTGCGAGCAGACGTAGAGTTTGTTACAAAGCCTGTAAGCGCGGTAAAAAACACCTTTAAAAAAATTATCGGTCAAGAGGTAGAGGACACCCCCTCGCCAACGAAGGAGCGCGTTTACCTCGACGGTCTGGTGGAAAGAAACCGCGAGGCAAAATCCGCGGAAAAGGCGTCGGCTAAAGCTGAGAGAAGCGAAAAAATATCCTCTTGGCTGGATGATCACATATCCAAGCTCTCCTTTAAGCGCAAGGCAAAGGACGAGACCGACGAAAACGACCTTATACCCGTTGAAATTCCGGAGAGTGAAATAACCGAAGAAAAGGAAGAAGTATAAAATCAAAAACAGGCATAACCGCCTATCGCGGTGAGGTCCGATAACGCACCTTTAACCGAATAGTAGAAAAGCACTTATGATGAACGGTAAAAACGTACGTCATAAGTGCTTTTGCGTTGCTTTTGACAAGCTTCCTCAAGATAGCAAAGTGAAATGCTGCCTCTTTTTATTATGGATCCGGATATAGTGTCATAGCATCCGTTTCCTTGCGGTAGATACCCAGGAATATCTCTTTTACACTCTTGTAGCCCTGCATACTTATCTGCTCCTCAAGCCATTTTACGTCCCTGCCCAAGCGAGTCAGGTTCTCACCCATCACCCTCCCGTCCATGATGAGCTCGATGCCGATATAGGCAGGCTTTGCCGCTATCTTCAAATCGCTCGGCGTCGCAGGACGGCTTGCGGTTTTTGGTAGGACGGAAAGCTTACCGTTGTGCTCAAGGATCGCCGTCTGTATATCGTCAAGGTCAAAATAGCCTTGCTCACGGCACAAAAGCATAAATTCAGAGAGATCAAGCTTCGCTTTTTTCAGATTCCGTCGGTATATCTTACCGCAATCCATAAGAACGGTCGGCGTTCCGTTAATATATTTTCTCACGCGCGGTATTTTGCCTGCCAGCAGGTTCAAGATGAGCGAAACGGCGCCGTATACGACGAGCGCGAGGAGCGGCTTATACGGTTGCTCAAGCTCTGTGGCAAGCTCCGCCGCAATCGAGCCGATGGTGATACCGCTGATATAGTCGAAGAAGTCAAGCTGCGCCACCTGTTTGTGCCCCATGATTTTCGTAATGATAAACAATACGGCGACCGATAAAAGCGCCGTCAGTACAACCCTGAATCCGTCCATTATTCCCTCCCGTTTTATTTAGTTTGCAAAGGCGCGGTTAAAATATACGAAGGTGTATATTCGGCGCTCGGCGGTAAAAACTATATATATTACTTATCGGAGGTGTATATGGAATCGATTTGGGAAAAGAGCGCCGAACGAATAAGCTTCGGTGCCTTAATGGGTAACACGAGCACGGACGTGCTCGTTATCGGCGGCGGAATCGCGGGAATACTGTGCGCGTATAAGCTGAAAAAGGCGGGTGTTGACTGTAAGCTTGTCGAGGCTGACAAAATATGCAGCGGAGTAACGAAGAACACAACGGCTAAGATCACGCTGGGGCACGGTCTGATTTACGATAAAATGATACAACGGTTTGGGTATGAGATCGCAAAGCTTTATCTCGAAGCGCAGATGCGGGCAGGCGAGGAATACGACCGTCTGTGCCATAGCATTGCCTGCGATTATGAAAAAAAGACCTCTTACGTCTATTCCGTGAATGATCGTAAGAAGGTCGAGAAAGAGATCAAGGCTTTGGATATGCTTGGAGTCAACGCAGAATTTTCTTATGCGGATGCACTGCCCTTTTCCGTGGCGGGCGCGGTCGGTGTTAAGGGACAAGCGCAGTTTAATCCTTTGAAATTCTTGTTCTGTATTGCTAAGGAGCTGCCGATATACGAGGACACGAAGGTGCTTGAGCTGATGCCGCACAAGGCAGTCACGGATCACGGCGAAATAAGCTTTAAAAAACTAATCGTTGCGACGCACTTCCCTATACTGAATAAGCACGGTCTGTATTTTTTGAAAATGTATCAGCACCGCTCCTATGTTTTAGCTCTTGACGGCGCTCCGAGAATTGACGGAATGTACGTTGATGAGTCAGATTCGGGACTTTCGTTCCGCAGCTACGGCGAGCTTTTATTACTCGGAGGCGGCAGTCATCGTACCGGCAAATCGGGCGGATGCTGGCAGGAGCTTGAGAGCTTTGCAAAAGATCATTACGAGGATGCGACAGCCGTGGGAAAATGGGCAACGCAAGACTGTATGACTCTCGACGGAATACCGTATATAGGGCGATACTCAAGACGGACTCCCGAGGTTTTCGTGGCAACGGGCTTTAATAAATGGGGGATGACGTCCGCTATGATATCGGCTAACATTCTTTGTGACCTGGCGCAAGAAAAAAAGAGCGAATATAGCGAGGTGTTCGATCCGTCGCGGAGCATTCTGCGCCCTCAGCTAGCCATCAATGCGTTTGAGACGACGGTAGGACTTTTAACGCCTACAAAGCCGCGATGCCCGCACCTCGGCTGCGCCTTGAAGTATAACTCTGCCGAACATTCGTGGGACTGCCCATGCCACGGCTCGCGTTTCACGGAGGACGGACAGCTGATCGATAATCCCGCAACCGACGATAAGAAAATGTAGATTAAGAAGAATACGGGCTCGGGGGCTGAGTCACTTAAAATGCAGTCCGAGCAAGGCTTCTATGATCGATTGCTTTCTGAGCGATCAAAATTTATTTTATTCTTCAGCCTCAGCCCAATGGAGATTTACACCTTCAAGACCGTCAGCCCATTCCTCGTGCCAATTTTCACCGGGTGCAGATACTCCGAAATAAACATCGGTCATATTAGTATCCTCAAACACCCACGCGCCCATTTCTACAATAGAAGCAGGAATTGTTATGGTTTTAAGGCTTGTGCAACCTTCAAAGGCACTAACACCAATAGTAACGACATTTTTTCCTATATTAACGCTTGTAAGAGAGGTCTGCTTTTCAAAAGCATCACCATCAATAAGAGTAACTGTGTCGGGAATAACGACAGAGCTAAGTTTGTAATCGCTTGTGAAAGCACTGTATCCAATCTCAACTACGGGAAGTCCTTTCTACTCGGAGGGGATAACAATGTCGCCCCCCTTGTATCCGGGGCCGACTCTGTCAAGCTCGTATCCCGACTCATCATATTTGAGTTTGAAAATAAACACATACTCATATCCGCAAACGTCGCAAATATCATTTTCGTTCTCGTCAAAGTGATCTGCGGGAGCCATATCAAAATCGCATTTATTCCAAGTGCAAGTAACGCCTTGCCAATGCTGTGTTTCGTTATATTCCCATTCCCCCTTGATATGCTCGTGCTTCAAGGAGTCGCAAGATGCAAGGAGGGTTACGCACATAATGGCGCATATCAAAATTGCAAGTAATTTCTTCATAACTTTATTCTCCTTATTTCATAAGCTCCTTCAACGGCTTTAGCGTTTTATACTCAAAGGTGCTGTAAACTATATCTCCGTAACATCCCGTGTGTAGCCAACGCCACTCACCGAAAACGCCAAAGAATAGCCAAAGAATTGGGTTAAACTGCTGTTCTTCGTTTGCCGCCTTGGCTTGCTCATAGGTAAAGTATCGGTCAATATACACATAATTAGCTGCGTTATCGGGATCGCGAATCTCGAATGAACAGTATATCCCGAGATCGTTATACACCGTATCATTCTCGTGTCCGTGGTATAAAACGGAGTAGCCGGCTTCCTTGTATGCCTTTATAATATCCTCGCAGGATATTTCCTTCGGCGTTTGACTACCGCAAGCCGTAAATGAGAAGCATAGCGAGAGTAGTAAAAGTATTGATATTATCTTTTTCATAGTCATTCATTATCAATTTATTATTTTGAGCAAACATTTTTTGTTGCCAATAAATCAATGATTTCCGCTGAATTATCAACGCAAATATATCCCTGCTTGAATTTTA
>CAYWPS010000110.1:0-5174 GCA_964460165.1 uncultured Ruminococcus sp.
AGCAGCTTTACAACCTGGTTACTGTTTTTAATCATACTTCATAGATTATATCACCATTGGCGAGAAAAATCAAGGGGTTTTACAAAAAAAGTTGAAAAAAATTGGTTATTTTCAATATATTTTTTCAAATTAATACTTGACAAAGACGATTTTATCTGTTATACTTGTAAAGTAATTTGCTTTACAGCACTAAGGGCGAGGTATTTATGTTTGAAAAGAATCTAAAGCTCGCATATCTGCTCGACTTCTACGGCGACGTGCTCGACGAGCATACCAGAGGCGTTATGAAGGCATATTACGACGATGACCTTTCACTCTCGGAGATCGCAGAGGGTGTGGGAATATCCCGTCAGGGCGTAAGACACGTGATAAAAAAGGGTGAGGAGCAGCTGACCTTCCTTGAGGACAGATTGGGACTTGCCGCTCACTACGAGGAGCTTGAGAGAGCCGCAGAGCTTATCGACGGCATAAAGCACGGTCTTACGGACGGTACACTCGAGAGCAAGGGCGCAATAGCTACGCTTGCGGAGGTGCAGGATATAATCATCGCCAGATGAGTCCGTGACTCAAAAATTTTGTTCGGAGGTACGTACCATGTTCGGAGGTTTAACCGAAAAACTGGCAAATGCCTTTAAGAAATTCAGGAACAAGGGCAAGCTCACCGAGGCTGACGTCAAGGAGGGTATGAGAGAGGTCAAGCTCGCTCTGCTCGAGGCTGACGTTAACTTCAAGGTCGTAAAGGAGTTTGTAAACGCAGTAACCGAAAGAGCGGTAGGCTCGCAGGTGCTTGAAAGCCTGCTGCCCGCTCAGCAGATAGTAAAAATAGTAAACGAAGAGCTCATAAAGCTTATGGGCGGCGAGACACCGAAGATCAATATCAATCCCAAGCCACCCACGGTTATTATGATGGTCGGTCTTCAGGGCGCGGGTAAAACGACCCACTCCGCAAAGATCGCGTCCTACTACAAGCACAAGGGTAAGTCGCCCCTGCTCGTAGCCTGCGACGTTTACAGACCTGCTGCTGTCGATCAGCTCAAGATCGTCGGTGAGGCTGCTAATATCCCCGTTTTCTCTATGGGCACGAAGATCTCACCCGTTGAGATCGCAAAAGCAGGCGTTGAGTACGCCAAGAAAAACGGACACGATATGGTGTTCATTGATACTGCCGGCCGTCTTCACATAGATGAGGAGCTGATGGCAGAGCTTGTAAAAATTAAGGATGCAACCGTTCCTTCCGAGATACTTCTCGTTGTGGACGCAATGCTCGGTCAGGATGCAGTCAACGTCGCAAAGACGTTCAACGATCTGCTCGACATCACGGGCGTGGTGCTCACTAAGATGGACGGTGATACACGAGGCGGCGCTGCCCTCTCGGTAAAATACATTACCGGCAAGCCGATAAAGTTCATCGGTACGGGAGAAAAGCTCGATGCGCTTGAGCTGTTCCACCCCGACAGAATGGCATCCAGAATACTCGGTATGGGAGATATCCTCTCTCTTATCGAAAAGGCTGAGCAGGCGTACGATGAAAAGAACGCCAAGGAGCTCGAGAAAAAGATGCGCGAGCAGACCTTCACTCTCGACGACTTCCTTGATCAGATGCGTCAGCTCAAAAAGATGGGCAATCTCGATCAGCTACTGGCTATGGTCCCCGGAGCAAACACCGGAGCGCTCAAGAACGCTCAGCTCGACGAGAGCCAAATGGCAAAGACCGAAGCTATCATACTCTCTATGACCAAGCAGGAGAGGATGAGACCCGATATCATCAACGGCTCTAGAAGAAAGCGTATAGCAAACGGATCGGGTACGTCGGTGGAGGACGTAAACAAGCTGCTCAAGCAATTCGATCAGATGAAGAAGATGATGAAGCAGTTTACAAGCATGGGAAAGCGCCGTATGTTCGGCGGCATGAAGCTTCCCTTCTAAAGTAAAAACAAAATTAAAAAATAAAACATTCATTTTGGAGGAAAAGAAAATGGCAGTAAAAATCAGACTTAAGAGACTCGGTTCCAAGAAGAACCCCTTTTACCGTGTAGTTGTTGCGGACGAGAGATCTCCCCGTGACGGCAGATTCATTGAGGAAATCGGCTACTACAATCCTCTCACCGATCCCGTAGACATCAAGATCGACGCTGAGAAGGCTACCAAGTGGCTTGACAACGGCGCTCAGCCCACTGAGACCGTTAGATCTCTTCTTAAGAAGTCCGAAATCATCAAGTAATCATACTGATAACGGAAGGATTGTTTCTTAACAAGAAAGGTAACTATAATGGAGCTTAAGCAGGTACTTACCGACATTGCTCGTGCCATAGTTGACAATCCCGACGCTGTTAATGTAGTCGAAAACGTTGACGGTGACGACGTAGAACTCGTGCTCACCGTTGCTGAAGGTGATACAGGTATGGTTATCGGGCGTCATGGCAGAATCGCTAAGGCGATCCGCCAGGTCATGAAGGCCGCAGCAAACACATGCGGAAAGCATGTAACTGTTGAAATCAAATAAAACTGTTCCTCGGGGTATCCATGCCCCGAGGAAGTTTTTTATTTAAAGTACACAAAAAAGGAGTTTTTAAGCTGTGAATTAAGCCTATGGCTTTGAGCCTGCGGCGCTCTGCTCACAGTAAAATTTCGATATGAAAAAATATATTATGTCACTCGATCAGGGGACGACCAGCTCAAGATGCATACTTTTTGAGAAGAACGGTAGGATCGCAAGCATGGTACAGCGTGAGTTCGCGCAGATATTCCCTCACGAGGGCTGGGTCGAGCACGACCCCATGACGATATGGTCGACGCAGATCGCGGTGGCTACCGAGGCTCTCTTGAAGATAGGAGGATCCTGGAGCGAGGTGTATGGTATCGGCATAACGAATCAACGCGAGACCACCGTCGTATGGGATAGAAAAACCGGTGCGCCGATATACAACGCAATAGTATGGCAGTGCCGCAGGACAGCTGATTTTTGCAAGAGCCTGACCGAAGGCGGATACGAGGAGATGATCAAGAAAAAAACAGGTTTGCTCGTCGACCCCTACTTCTCTGCCACAAAATTACATTGGATTTTAGAAAATATAGACGGCGCAAGAGAAAAGGCAAAACGCGGAGAGCTTTGCTTCGG
Organism: uncultured Ruminococcus sp.; assembly: GCA_964460165.1. Taxonomy (GTDB): domain Bacteria; phylum Bacillota; class Clostridia; order Oscillospirales; family CAG-272; genus UBA1740. Next base: position 3,119 of record CAYWPS010000110.1, read on the forward strand.
AACGATAGATTCCTGGCTCATCTGGAATCTGACGGGCGGTAAGGTGCACGCCACCGATTACTCGAATGCGGCGAGAACGATGCTCTTTAATATACACACGCTGGAGTGGGATGAGGAGCTGCTGACGCTCTTTAATATCCCTATGTCAATGATGCCGGAGGTGAAGACCTCGTCCGGTCTGTTCGGTTACACCGACGCGGGCGTACTTGGCGCAGAGCTTCCTATAGCCGGCGTGGCGGGCGACCAGCAGGCTGCTCTGTTCGGTCAATGCTGTTTCGATGCAGGCGATATAAAAAACACATACGGCACGGGCGCATTCCTGCTTATGAACACGGGCGACAAGCCGTATATGACCACCAACGGACTCATTACTACTATCGGTTGGGGCATCGGGGAGAAGGTGACCTATGCGCTTGAAGGCTCGGTCTTTACCTGCGGAGCGGCTGTACAGTGGCTCAGAGACGGACTGAGGATTATTGAATCGGCGGCTGACAGCGAATACTACGCCTCAAAGGTAAAGGATTCGGGCGGTGTGATGATCGTCCCCGCTTTCCAAGGTCTCGGAGCACCCTGGTGGGACCCGTATGCCAGAGGAATCATCATAGGCATAACCAGAGCAACGACAAAGTATCACCTCATCAGAGCTACACTTGAGTCACTTGCATATCAGGTCGTTGACGTAGTTGACCTTATGCAGAGATCCACCGATATTAAAGTCAAAAAGCTCAAGGTTGACGGAGGGGCTGCCGCAAATAATCTGATGCTTGATTTCCAAGCTAATATACTCGGTGTAACGCTTGAAAGGCCGGAATGTATAGAAACCACAGCGCTAGGCGCCGCGTATCTGTGCGGTCTTGCTCTCGGCGTATACGGTTCAATGGAGGAAATTAAAGCCAACAACGCCATTGAAAAGACCATCGTTCCTACCGAAAGCGACGAATGGCGCGAGTCGCACATTAGGTGCTGGCGCAGAGCCGTCGAGCGCTCGCTCGGCTGGATAGAATAACGAAAAAGGTTAAAGCGATTCCCTTTTTGTGAGTTGCTTTAACCTTTTTTTGTATTTCATATTGCATTTTATTTTTCGATATGGTAGAATAAACATGCGACATAATTTCATAATTTTACTCACTGGGTGTACTATGCCATTTAGTACTTCCATATTTTTCCATACCATTGAGTAAAGTTATGTGAGAAATTGTGTCGCAGCAATGTGGAGGTACATGATGGAGTGCGCTCGCATTGCGGGCGCACTTTTGTTTTTTGTGAGATGCTTCAGGTCAATCTTACTTTTGAAAAGTGTAAAAAAAATCGGCGGGATAAAACGCGGAAGAAAAGGAGAAAGAAAAGGATTATGAAAAAGGGAAAAATCATCAGATCGATAGCTACGTTTATGATAGTTGTAATGATGTCAGCAACCCTTGTTTCTTGCGAAGACTTGCAGGATCTGCTCAGCAATTACGGTTATCAAAGCTCTCAGGAAGACCAAAGCTCTCAGACGCTTGTTAGTCGGAATCTGATATACACGCTTAGTGATGATGAAACCTACTACACAGTTTCAGGTATAGTGTCGTGCACTGATACAAATATAGTCATTCCTTCAACTTACAATTCATTGCCTGTAACAGATATTGACCCTAATGCGTTCTATAATTGTACAAGCCTTACGAGCGTAACTATCGGTGATGGCGTAACGAGCATCGGCAATTATGCGTTCTACGGTTGCTCAAGCCTTACAAGCGTAACTATCCCCGATAGCGTTACAAGCATTGGCGAATATGCGTTCCGTGGTTGCTCAAGCCTTACAAGCGTAACTATCGGTAATTGCGTAACAAGCATCGGCGCTGGTGCGTTTTGGAGTTGCTCAAGCCTTACGAGCATAACTATCCCGGATAACGTAACGAGCATCAGCTATTGTGCGTTCTCTGGTTGCACAAGCCTTAAGAGCGTAACTATCGGTAATGGCGTAACCAGCATTGGCGATCGTGCGTTCTCTGGTTGCTATAAGCTTGTTGAGGTAATAAACAAGTCCTCGCTTAATATTACGGCAGGCTCTTCG
>CAYWPS010000111.1:0-4719 GCA_964460165.1 uncultured Ruminococcus sp.
TTTTCTGCGAAAGCTCGGTATAATTACCGTTTCCGTCGTTGTTGAACTGGGAGAACACGTTGTTCCAGATCTCCATAAATCTGTCGCAGTCGCATCCCGGCTTGCAGTCGGGAGAGCCACAGCCGTACTTAAGGCCTCTGTCAAAGTAGATCTCGGAGCAGGGGCCGCAGGGACCGGAGCCGTGCTCCCAGAAGTTATCCGCCTTGCCGAGCTTTACGATGTGAGCCTCCGGCACGCCGATCTTATCTCTCCAGAGCGCGTAAGCCTCGTCGTCAAATTCGTAGACCGAGGGCCAGAGAAGATCCGCGGGGATCTCGAGACATTCTGTAAGGAACTCCCACGCCCACGGAATAGCCTCGTCCTTGAAGTAGTCTCCAAAGGAGAAATTGCCGAGCATCTCAAAGTACGTGCCGTGGCGCGCGGTGTGTCCGACTCTGTCAAGGTCGGGCGTTCTTATACACTTCTGGCAGGTGCACACTCTGTTACGAGGGGGTATTTCCTCGCCCGTAAAGTATTTCTTCATGGGCGCCATGCCCGAATTTATGAGAAGAAGAGATTTGTCGTTGTTGGGTACGAGAGAAAAGCTGGGGAGTCGGAGATGACCCTTGCTCTCAAAGAATGAGAGATATTTCTCTCTGAGCTCGTTAAGTGACGTCCACTTCATAGTGAATATCCTCCGTATATCGAATGTTATTTTCAACATTGTATTATACCATAAGATCGGGATGTAGTCAATAAGATTTAAAATATTTTTGAGATAATATTGACAACGAACGTGAAAATGTGATAGAATAGTAACATTGGCGTATCGGTTATTTTAAAACACACCGACAGGAGAGAAAAAATGAGCATTTTTGAAATAATACTTATGGCGGTCGCTTTGTCTATGGACGCCTTTGCGGTGGCAATATGTAAAGGATTGGCGACAGAAAAGGTACAAATAAAGCATATGCTGGTGGTTGGCGCGTGGTTCGGAATATTCCAGGCGCTGATGCCATTTATCGGCTGCACCGTAGGAGCCGCGTTCCTTTCCTACATAGAGGCTGTCGATCACTGGATAGCCTTCGTGCTTCTCGCGTTCATCGGCGGAAACATGATAAGAGAGGCTCTGTCAAAGGACGATGAGTGCGACTGCACGGATTCCTCACTGTCCTTCCGCGTTATGCTGACTATGGCGGTTGCCACCAGCATCGACGCGCTCGCCGCAGGCGTCGGAATGTCGGTCGACCTTGAGGGAATGGCGCAGATACTTATAGCCACGCTATTGATAGGCGTCATAACCTTCGTTCTTTCCGCTATCGGCGTGAAGATAGGTAACGTTTTCGGCTCAAGGTATAAATTTTTGGCTGAGCTCTCCGGCGGTATAGTCCTCGTCGGAATGGGACTTAAGATATTTCTCGAGCATCTCGGAGTGTTCGGGTAAAAAAGTGAACGAAGCGTGAAAAAAACGTTGTCTTTTGCGATATGGCGTGAAAATGCCCGTTTTTCAGGCTTAAAAAATGAAAAAATATGAAAAAAACTTTAAATATTTTTTGAAAAAGTATTGCAAAACAAAAAAATATATTGTATAATGAATGTGTTAAAAAATATTTTTTAAGTGAGGTTTATAGTCGTGAGCAGAAAATTAAATGAAAAGTTTTTAAACAACTTCCTTGAGCTTGATAAGCTCTGCTGTGAGAAGTTTGGTGTTGCAACCAACGGCGTTACCGAGTACATCAACAGACTTAACAACGCAAGATTCGCACCTGATCGTGACGAGGTTCTTCCTAAGCTTGTAAAGTACAGAAACCTTCGTAACCGTTTTGCACACGAGCCCCAGGCTATTCGCCAGAGCGATGACATCGCTAAGGCTGACATCAAGTGGGTTGGCAAGTTTAAGAAGTCCGTTAAGGGCAAGAAGGACCCCATCTCCAAGTACTTGAAGAAGGCTCGCCGCTTCGCTCGCAGAAGAAAGTTTGGCAAGTTCGTGCTTGTTCTTCTCATTCTTGCTGCGCTTGCAGTAGCAGGCTACTTCCTTTTCTTCTGATTCATTGATTCGTTAAGGTATGAGGTGTAATTACCACAATCATACCTATCGTTGCGGCCACGCGTGTGGCATGGAAGAGGATTACATCAGAAAAGCTATAGCCGAGGGTATTTATATCCTCGGCTTTTCTGATCATACGCCATATCCTCTGCGCGATGGGTACGTGTCATACAGCAGAATGGGAGTGGACGAGATCGACGGCTATTGCGGCACGCTTCTGTCTCTCAGGGAAAAGTACAAGAATTATATAGATATCCGCATAGGCTTTGAGACCGAGTATTATCCGAGATATTTTGATTCGCTGATAGATCTGTACCGCAAGCACCCGATAGAGTATATCATCTACGCGGGTCACTTTATAGGTAACGAGGGTGACGACGACGGATTTACGTTCTGCGCCTTTGACAAGACCGAGGATAAGTCTAGGATGAAGGCGTACGTTGATAACGCGATAAGGGCGATCGACACGGGCAGATACTCTATCATCGCCCATCCCGATATGATAAACTTCACCGGAGACCTCGACTATTACAGGCAGGAGAGCGCAAGGCTTATCAGAGCGGCAAAGAGCGGTAATATTCCGCTCGAGATCAATCTGTACGGAATGAGAGACGGCAGACATTATCCCAACGAGGAGTTCTGGCGCATTGCCGGCAGGCTCGGCGCTCAGGCTACTCTCGGCTTCGACTCTCACCACGAGCGTCACGTAGCCGACGGCAACGAGATAGTAAGAGGACTCCGCCTGGCAGATAAGTACGGGGTCGAGGTGATCGATCGGGTACGGCTTATTGACCCCGGGTTTTAGATCGCTCGCGGCAGCTTGCCGCTAAGTAGATAAAGGCTTAGCTTAAAACAAGAGCAAGAATAGAAGGAGTTTTATCCCTTTTACTCTTGCTCTTTATGCTTCCTGCAGGATATAAATATATAAGGAAAGATCGTCTTTACAAAAGAGAAAAAATGTGCTAAAATGTATGCTGATAAAAGCTAAAGGAGAATCGCGAATGAGCAATCGATCAGATGAAAAGCTCGGCACGGAGAGGATGCTGCCGCTTATATTCAAGATGGCGCTGCCGTCGGTTGCGGCACAGCTTGTAAACCTTCTCTACGGTATCGTGGATAAAATATATATAGGACATATAGATGGCATCGAAGGCGAGGCACTAGCCGGTGTCGGTATCACGACGTCGGTTATTATGCTTATCGCCGCCTTTTCCTCTCTGGTCGGCGGCGGCGGAGCGCCCCTGGCGTCCATCCAGCTTGGCAGAGGCAACCGAGAGGAAGCGGGCAGGATACTCAACAACGGCTTCGTGATGCTTCTTTTTTCGGCGCTTGTCTGCACGGTAGTTCCTTATCTTATCATGGAGCCCATGCTGAGATTCGCGGGCGCTGAGGCGGACACGCTTCCTTACGCAAAGGATTATCTCACGATATATCTTATAGGCACGGTCTTCGTTATGATATCGTCGGGGCTCAATATGTTCATAAGCTGTCAGGGCAGATCCGGCATTGCCATGCTGTCGGTTATAATCGGCGCCGTCCTGAACACCGCGCTTGATCCCTTATTTATATTCGCGTTAGGACTCGGAGTGAAGGGCGCGGCGATAGCTACCGTCATCTCTCAGGCGGTCAGCTCCGCGTGGGTGTTATCCTTCCTGTTTTCAAGGAAGGCGGAGCTGAGGCTTGATTTTAATGCCATGAAGCCGTCTCTTGCGGTTATCGGCAAAATTACCGCCCTCGGAATTTCTCCCTTCGTTATGGCGAGCACGGAGAGCCTTGTAGGCTTTGCTCTCAACGGTCAGCTCAGGACTTACGGCGACACCTATCACGTGGCTGCTCTCACCGCCATGCAGAGCGCGATGCAGATGGTCAGCGTACCGCTTGCCGGATTTACTCAGGGAGTTATACCTATTCTCAGCTATAACTACGGTCACGGAAAGAACGATAGGGTCAAGGAGTGCTTCAGGATAACTCTTGCCGTCGTCTTTACCGTAAACCTGGCGGGCATACTGTTTATGATACTTTGCCCGGGACTCATCGGAGGTATGTTTACCGACGATGCGGGCGTCGTGGAGATCGTGAAGCGGTATATGCCCGTATTCCTGCTCGGCATGACGATATTCGGGCTTCAGCGCACCTGTCAGAACACCTTTGTGGCTCTCGGTCAGGCTAAGGTCTCGCTCTTTATCGCCCTGCTCAGAAAGGTCATACTGCTCGTGCCTCTGGCTTACATTCTTCCCGTGTTTATGGGAGTGGTCGGCGTTTACGCGGCGGAGGCGATAGCGGATGCTACGGCTGCGATTCTTTGCACCGCCATATTCGTCTTCGTCTTCCCGAGGATACTTAAGAAAAATGAGGCTGTATCACGTTCGCTCAGCGAATATACCGCCTGACACAAACAGAGCAAGCGTACGGTTCATCCCACGCGCTTGCTCTGTTTGTTATGAAAGATGAATTGATGCCGGCGCGCCTTGATATCGGCAGCTCCAAAAAAACAAAGGGGACTGAGAACCGTGGGGCAAAGGAATTTAGAGCGAAAATTTCCGGCTGAGGAGTGAGAAGCATAGCGTTGCTTCTCTCCGATTATTTTTTGATCATCAAGCTGTTTCCGTATAATACTGCGCCTGTGCGTTCCACAGCTCGTAGTATTTGCCGTTTGTGTCGGCAACGAGCGAAGCGTGAGAGCCTTGCTGAAT
>CAYWPS010000112.1:0-4669 GCA_964460165.1 uncultured Ruminococcus sp.
TCGGCAGAATATTCAACCTGCTCGGCGAGCCTATCGACAATCTCCCCGCGCCCGAGACGGCTGAGAAATGGTGCATACACAGAGATCCACCCTCCTACGACGAGCAGGAAGCCGCAACCGAGATACTCGAGACGGGTATCAAGGTCGTTGACCTTATCGCTCCCTACACCAAGGGCGGTAAGATAGGTCTGTTCGGCGGCGCGGGAGTCGGTAAGACGGTGCTTATCATGGAGCTTATCAACAACGTCGCAAAGGAGCACGGCGGTATTTCGGTCTTCACCGGCGTCGGTGAGAGAACGAGAGAGGGTAACGACCTCTACAACGAGATGAAGGAGTCGGGAGTTCTCTCCAAGACCGCGCTCGTGTACGGTCAGATGAACGAGCCGCCCGGAGCAAGAATGAGAGTAGGTCTGTCCGGACTTACTATGGCGGAGTATTTCCGTGACAAAGAGGGACAGGACGTGCTTCTCTTCATCGACAATATATACAGATTTACGCAGGCGGGCTCGGAGGTTTCGGCGCTTCTCGGAAGAATGCCCTCCGCAGTCGGTTATCAGCCCACGCTCGCGACCGAGATGGGCGCGCTCCAGGAGAGGATCACCTCCACTAAGCGCGGCTCTATCACCTCGGTGCAGGCGGTCTACGTCCCCGCGGACGACCTCACCGACCCTGCGCCCGCTACTACCTTCGCTCATCTTGACGCGACGACGGTTCTTTCACGTAGCATAGCCTCGCTCGGTATCTACCCCGCGGTCGACCCCCTCGAGTCCACCTCGAGAATACTCTCGCCCGAGGTCGTCGGCATCGAGCACTACGAGGTAGCCAGAGAGGTGCAGAGAATGCTCCAGAGATACAAGGAGCTCCAGGACATCATCGCCATCATGGGTATGGATGAGCTCTCCGAGGACGACAAGCTCGTCGTCAACCGCGCGAGAAAGATACAGCGCTTCCTCTCCCAGCCCTTCTCCGTCGCGGAGCAGTTCACGGGCATGGAGGGCAAGTACGTGCCCATCAAGGAGACCATACGCGGCTTCCGTGAGATCCTCGACGGCAAGCACGACAGTCTGCCCGAGAGCGCCTTTCTCTTCGTCGGCACCATCGACGAGGCTGTGGAAAAGGCAAAAAGCCTCGGTTAAGGTGACGGTATGAAAAGCTTTAATCTTAAGGTAGTCACCCCGGACGGTCTATGCTTTGATTCGGACGTTGAGAGCCTGCTTGTCCGCACGGATGACGGCGACGTCGAGTTCTTGGCGGGTCATATCGATTATATGGCTTCACTCGGCACGGGCAGAGCCAGGATCAGACAGGACGGCAAGGACAGATTCGCATCGGTCTCGGGCGGCTTTGTCACCGTTTCCGGCGGCGAGGCGAAGCTCGTTGCCATCACCTTCGAGTTCCGCGAGGATATAGACCTCGACCGCGCAAAAGCGGCAAGAGACGAGGCAAAGGCAGCCATCTCCTCAAGCACCGACGATAAGGCTCTGGCACTCGCCAAGGCAAAGCTCCAAAGAGCGCTCAACCGCATTGGCGTTGCGGAAATGTGATTTTCACAAGCGCATAAAGCCTTATATTTTGTCACTTAAGCGCGTATTATGTAAACAATAATATTCAAAAAGCGGGTTTGCGAGAGCAGGCTCGCTTTTTCTGTCGAAAAAACAAAAAAATGCTTTAGCCGCATAAAAACCCTCCTTTATCAAAAAACAATATCGATTTATTAAAACGGCGGTCATGCCGCCTCGCGCGCACGCGCGTTAACTAAAATGTATTTTGACTCTGTTTTTGATTCTGTTTTTGACTGTGTTTATGTTTATATTATTATTCTGTTTTATGAGTTATAATATCTGCTTATACTATCATTATATTATCTGTTGTCGGTTTCTGATGGGGTTATGAACGCTTTTTGACCGGGTACGGTCAATTATCGATGCGAATGCACAAATTTCGTGCTTACCTTAGTCACTTTTCCACGCTCTGTTACTGCTTTTTGTGCGTCTGAACCCGTTTTCCGTGCGAGTGAGCCTGCTTTTCATTTTCTTAATACCGTTTTTCAAGCGACCGAATGCATTTCCCTGCTATTCGGGTGCAAAAAATACCGCCCGATTTCGCGTATTTTAACCTTCACCTTTTCTCGACCGATTTTTCGGTCGTTTTTTTGTTCCATTTTCACAACCCGAAGCAATATCCGACAGATTTTTTTGGAAGGGTACCATACTTACAACGGACAAAAAATCGTTTATAATAAAATCAAAAAGGAAAAAAGGAGATCAAACATGACACTATGCATCGAGGTTAATAAGAATAAAAAAGGCGAAGCTATGGACTTCGTCGAGAACGACCAGTTCTTCGTCTGTTACGGATTTATGAGGAAGGAGATGAGGCTCGAAAAGACCGAGCTGCTCGTTTACTCGATAATATACGGCTATTACAGAAGCGGCTGTCAGTTCAAGGGCAACGTCAAATATCTCTCACAGTGGACGGGAAGCGGTGTAACAGCAGTCAAATCCGCACTGGGCAGCCTTATTAAAAAAGGATATCTGAAAAAGACGTATAAGACGGTAGGCGGCATATCATTCGCAGAGTATGGCATAAACGCGAGTGCTCTGCCAAAGGGAGTTTGACTAAAATGATGTGCCGTAATCTACATATAAGCAAACAGCATTTTCAAATTATGAATATAATGAGCGAAAAACACCTTTACAAATCTCAAAAATGATGTTATAATAGATATTGCCAAACTAATCAAATAATGTAAATCAGGTATAATTTCTATTGCGAAAAGTATGCCTTTTTTCGCATGCACAAAGATAACTTTGATAAAATGCAAATTTCGCTTTGTGTATGAGGTTATACCGATTTGCAAATGATTAGTTTGGCGACTATCGAAGTTTGCGTTTTTGTGCGTCTGCTTCGGTGGGCGCACTTTTGTTTTTTGGAGGGGTTATGAAAAAGGTCGATAAACTTGGTAGGATAGTTATTCCGCTTGAATTAAGGCAAAAGTACGGTTTAACGGAAGGGGCGGCGGTAGAGTTTGCCGACGGTGGCGAAGGAATCACAGTGAAACCATCTGACTCGGTATGCAGGGTGTGCCACGCTAAAATAAACGAAAATACAACATTCCCCTTACGTGAATCCTGCATTGCTAAAGCGATAAAGGCTTATAACAAACGGTGAAAAGGATCATGCCTCAACACCGACGATTATCTTTAGAAAAAGGCAATCACCGCTTAAAAATCCTAGAATACCTTATTTTCTTATCACTATTTATACACGTCCTTATTGCAATTCACGATAAAAGATGATATACTATCCTCGTAAGATTTTCGTTTGGAGGGCATTATGAAAAAATACGATATAGCAGCGTTTGTATGGCCGTCATATACAGGTGATGAGCTGCGCTCGAGAATGTTCTGGCCGAAGGGCGAGGGCGAGTGGCAGACAGTGCGTACCGCAGAAGCGAAATTCGAGGGGCACACCTGGCCGAGAAAGCCTCTCTGGGGCTACGTAAACGAGGCAGACCCAGAGGTCATGGAGATGGAGATACGCGAAGCAACGAGGCACGGCGTGAACGTATTTATCTACGACTGGTATTGGTTCGACAGACGTCCCTTCCTCGAGAATTGCCTTAACGACGGCTTCTTAAGGGCTAAGAACTGCCGGGATATGCAATTCTACATAATGTGGGCAAACCACGACGCAAATCACCTCTGGAACAAGGAGCTCTCAGACACCGAGTGCGGCGAGACGGTCATCTGGAAGGGCGGAATAGACCGCGAGGGCTTTGAGGAAATGGCAACGCGGCTGGTGGATAAGTACTTTGGGCTCGAGAACTACTATCATATCGACGGCTGCCCCGTGTTTATGATATACGAGCTCTCGACGCTCGTTGACGGCTTCGGCGGCATTGACGCCACGGTCGACGCGCTAAAATGGTTCCGCGAGCTCGTGAAGTCGCGCGGACATAAGGACGTGCACCTTCAGATAACAGGCAGAGGCGGTCAGACCCTCAACATGTCGGGTATCGACTCCTCGCTCGTTATAGACTCGCGCGAGGTAATGGAAAAGCTGTCCATCGACAGCTTCACACACTATCAGTTCGTACACTTTACCGATATAGACCGTGACTACAACGAGATCATGGAGGACGTAAAGGCGGTATGGGAAAGCGCCGAGGAGGACTACGGTATCCCCTACTACCCTCACGTATCCTGCGGATGGGATAACAACCCGCGCTTCAAGAAATTCCGCCCCGGAGTCGTAAAAAATAACACGCCCGAGAACTTCGAGCGCGCAATGAGAGCGGCTAAGGAATACGCAGACCGCCACCCTGACAGACCCGCGCTCATTACTGTCAACTCCTGGAACGAGTGGACCGAGACCTCGTATCTCGAGCCCGATGATTTCTACGGTTACGGATATCTCGAGGCTATCAAGCGCGTATTTGTGGACGGAGAATAAAGCGACAGTCGCATTTATAACTACCTTCGGCAAATATTTTCTTATTACCTAATTCTATGTAAACTCATAAAAAAACGCCTTTGCCAGATGCAAAGGCGTTTTTCACTAAACGTGTATTTTCTGCTAATTTATTTTTCAAGATAGTTTAGTTCTCACGTACTTCTACCCGAAGCCGTATAGGACATACGGCGAGCTTGACAGAATACAGGGAAAA
>CAYWPS010000113.1:0-4634 GCA_964460165.1 uncultured Ruminococcus sp.
CGTTTTTGAAATCGCCTGCTGTAATCATTTTGATTCATCCTTTACTGACTTTTATATTTGACCGCAGCCCGTCACGGCGTGGTCATACCCGAGACGAAAACTTAGATATGCATTTTCGCCACAATATACACTAGTATTGTACCAAAAAATATTTCGTTTTGCAATAGGTAAATGAAATATTTTCTGATATAAAGCAAATTATTTTGTAATTTTTAGCTTTATATGGAAAAATATCCCATTTATTCTATCTCAATAAGCTCCTTTGTCGAGTGAGTGAAGTTGTGTATTCCCTTCTCTGTTATAGCTACCATATCCTCGATCCTGCATCCGTACTTACCAAACAGATAAATTCCGGGCTCTACGGTAAGGATCTCGCCGATCTTAAGCTTTCTGCCAAATCCGCGGGAATAAAGTCTCGGACTTTCATGGATGAAAAGACCGACCGAGTGACCGAGAGAGTGCCCGAATGTCCCCTTATACTGAGCATCGATAATGTCTCGTGCGATCTTATCAGCCTCACCGCAATCTGCTCCTTCCTTGAGATAATCAAGAGCCGCAAGCTGCGCGGAGAGCACGGTGTTGTAAACCTTCTTTATTTCCGCATCTGCCTTGCCTATGACTATCGTTCTCGTCATATCAGAGCAATAGCCCTCAAACTTAGCGCCGAAGTCCATGGTTAGAAATCCGTCGCGGAGCTTCACGTTTCTCGGAGTTCCGTGAGGGAGAGCCGATGCGTCACCCGAAACGGATATAGTATCAAAGGCAAATGCGCCCGCGCCGTTCTTTCTCATGGCGTACTCAAGCTCAACCGCTACGTCAAGCTCTGTCATATCGCGGTTTATCACCTTGAGAATGTGTGAAAAAGCCTTGTCGGTAATATCCTGTGCCTTCTGCATTTTCGCGATCTCATCGGCATCCTTGATCTCGCGTATAACCTCAATAGCATTTCCGATATTTTCGAAGGTGAGTTGGGGATGCTTCTCGCAGTACGCGCGGTATGTGTCGTAGGAGACCGATGCGCCCTCAAAGCCTACTACCTTGCATCCCTCGGCTGCAAGCGCTTTGTCAACAAACTCGCCTCTGTTTTCCGGAGTAAGCACCTCGAACTGCTTATCGGCGCTATTGAGCGCCATCTCGTAATATCTGAAATCGGTAACGAGATACGCTTTAGCGTGTGTTACAAGAAGAAAACCGTCGGTGAATGCAAATCCCGAAAGATAGTGCTGATTAAGCTCGTCGAGCACTATTACCGCGTCAACGCCAATCTCCTTCATCTTATTTCTCAACTTAAAAAGCTTGCTCATTTATATATCCTCTCATTTCATAGATTCGTACAGCGTTTTCATCGTCAAGGCATCCATAGACTGTGTGCCCGCGGATTCGCATATTACCGTTGGTGTCAACCCACCCTTAAAGATAGCTTCAACAAATGGCTCGTATTCCGGACCAAATACTGTGTCCTCAAAGGTCAGATGCTTTTTCTCACCCGACGATGTATATTCTATCTTGGAAAAATGGCAATGCAGATTTTTTGCTACATAGCTCCCCATCCTTGAAGATATCTTATCAAAAACGCGAAGATAGTCATCCGATGTCTTGAATACGCCGCCCAGGTCGCGCGCGTTGAGATGACCGAAATCAACGACCGGAACAAAGCATGGATCAATGCGGCAAAGCTCCAGAACCTCGTCAAGAGTACCGAGCTGATTGATCTTACCCATCGTCTCAAGACCGATCTTTATACCGTATGTGTCAAGTGAAGCCGCAGCCCTGACAAGCGTATCGGATGCAAGCCGCATGGCCTCATCACGTGAGATCTTGGCACACGAACCACAGTGAACCACGATAGTTCCGGCGCCGAGCAGTCTTGCCGCCTCAAGACTCTGCCTTATGTAGTCGATGCTTTTAAGTCTCTTTTCCTCCACAACGCCGGAAAGAGAAATAAAGTAAGGTGTGTGATATGACATCTTGATTCCGTGCTCGGATGCCCGTCTGCCTATCTCGGCAAGCGTGGGAATACTCGCCGCAAGACCGTTGCCCGCCTCGTACTCGTAGGCGTCAAGTCCTATCTCCGAAAGCCAGCGCGGAGCGTCAACTGTTGATGAATAACCGGCAGCCTTGAACGCATCGCTATTACCGCCGGGACCGAATTTTGCTTTCAAATATTTTTCCTCAAATTCTTTCTGCTTGATTTTAATTACCGTTTTAGTGCTTTTTATAATATTTTCTCATAACGGGCTTTTCAAGAAACCTCTTAAACCTTGTGAACGGGTCACGCTTGTCCTTGATCGGCGGAACAAGTATCGCTCTGATTCCGGTATTATGCGCCGCCCACACATCAGTGAACACCTGATCACCCATAAGTACAGTATTCTCTCTGTTCGTTCCCATATCCGCCATAGCGTTAAGCACGTTTTTCTTAAACGGTTTTTTTGCCTTGTAATACACGGGAAGACCTAGAGTGCTGTTGAATAGGTTTATACGGTCTGCACCGTTATTGGAAACGATTGCAGCCGATATTTCTTTTTCCTTAAGACTGTTGAGCCAAGCCACGACGTGCTCGCCGGGCAAGGGATTTTCATATGGTTCGAGAGTATTGTCGACGTCAAGCACTATCCCCTTCACTCCAATATTCGAGAGAAACTCAGCGCTTGCTTCATTGAAGGTCTCAAAATAGTATTCGGGTACAAATGTAAATTTCATTTCATCACCTCAAAATTCGTCTACTTTATTCTACCAAATAAAGATTTGAAAGTCAATAGATTTGCTATTGTATTGCTCTTCTTTTTATGATATAATGTAGAAAATTGAACGATGTGCTTTAAATTTGTAAAATACAGAAAGGAAATGTTATGAAGGTATTGTTTTTATTCGGCAATGCGGCGGTTGGAAAAATGACCGTGGGACAAGAGCTTATGAAAATAACGAAGATGAGGCTTTGTCACAATCACATGACGATAGAACCGGTTATAGAAATCTTCGGAAAATATGACAGCCGCATAGTAATGCGCTTGCGTGAGGTAATTTTTGAAGAATATGCAAAAACCGAGAATTACGGCATAATATTTACTTTCATGTGGGCATTCGATTCGCAGGATGATTGGAATTATCTCGAGCACGTTCGCGGTATATTCGAGCCTTACGGTGCCGATTTTTTCTACGTGGAGCTTGTTGCGCCGCAGGAAGTAAGGCTTAAACGAAATATTACCGAAAACCGCCTCAAAAACAAAGCATCAAAAAGAGATATTGAATCGTCAAACGCTCGTCTGATAAACGACGATTTGAAACACCGTCTGGAAAGCTACGAGGGCGAGATACCCTTCGAGAACTACATTAAGATAGATAACTCCGATCTTGAAGCATGCGAGGTCGCCAGAATGATAAAGGAAAGATTTAATTTCGATTAAAGGAAAGAAAAATGTCAGAACCATATTACAATTCTTGCAGAGAGCTTGACATATACGAAGATACAGAGTTTGCTCACCCCTACCCTCTGAAAAAAGAAGAATTATTACTTGATGAAGATAGACGGATACTGTACCTGCTAATGAAGGAACAATTCATTTGACAAATTTCAATTTGTCGTTTAGAAGTTAGGACAAAAAGCAAAATGAAGGAAAAAGATAAAAACAATAAGAAGAAAATAATAATTATTTCAATCATAAGCGTTCTGCTTGCAATACCTCTTATTATACTTCCCGTTACAACGGTTATAGTCTATGAGTCGATTTTTGGTGAGCGTTACGAAACTGCTTCTTGGTTAGAGTTCTCAGTTGAAGATTACGAGGAATTGCAAATGGAAAGAAGCGACTTTCAATCCGAGGATGTGACACTCGCAGGCTATAAATACTCAAAGGCAAATCAAGAGGTCAAGGGTGTTGTCGTAATTGCACACGGACTTGGCGGCGGTGGACACAATACATATATGCCATTTATTGATTACTTTACTTCTAACGGATACTATGTGTTTGCCTATGATGCGAGAGGAAACGACAATAGCGGCGGCGATGCCGTTGAGGGGCTTCCGCAAGGTATTATCTGCCTTGACAACGCGCTTCACCACGCCGTAGCAATAGAGGAATATCGAAACCTACCGTTTACTCTGTTCGGACACAGTTGGGGCGGTTACTCTGTTGGCAACGTGCTTAATACGCACCCCGAAATCAAGGCAGCGGTTATTATTGCAGGATTTAACGAGAGCGAAGATCTGCTTGAATATCAAGGTCAGCAGATGGTAGGCGCAGGCGTACATATCCTTATGCCTTATCTGAAGCTCTACGAGCGTATCAAGTTTGGCAAGGAATTTACGGCTGTATCAGCACTTCAAGGCTTGGAGAAAACCGAAGCAGGCATTATGGTGGTACATAGCAAGGACGATACAACCGTTCCTACAAAGTACGGATACGATAAGTTCTACGAAGCCTTTGGAAGCTCCGATAGATTTGAGTTTGTGCTATACGAGGATAAAGGACACGATTATCTGTTCTATTCCGAGGCAGCCCACGCATACCGTGAGCAGTTGAACGCCGACTATAAATCCTACGTTGAGGATAACGGCAGAGAATATAATGCCGAAACCAAAGAAGAATTTATGAATGGGTATCTCGATAAAAAGCAATGCTTTGAACCCGATC
>CAYWPS010000114.1:0-4473 GCA_964460165.1 uncultured Ruminococcus sp.
ACACCTGTGAGTCGCACGCGAGATGTAACGTGGTTGAGGTAATGGGCAGAGGCGCGGGAGATATAGCTCTCTCCACCGGTATAGCGTCCGGCGCTACCGCGATAGTCGTGCCCGAGTTCCATTACAGCGACGACGCTATCATTCAGCAGATCATAAACTCCAAGATCATCGGCAAGCGTAACTTCATCATCATCGTATCGGAGGGCGTAGGCTCGGAATACGCGCCCGCTCTCGCGGATAAGATACAGAAGGAGACCGGAGTCGAGACCAAGTTCGCGCGCCTTGCCCACGTAGTCAGAGGCGGCAACCCCACGCTCAAGGACAGAGTTCTCGCGACCACCATGGGCGCTATCGCGGTCGAGGAGCTTCTCAAGGGACACTCCAACCTCGTTATGTGCGACAAGCTCGGCAAGATCGTACCCGTGGACATCAACTACGCGCTGATCCTCGACAGAATGTACAAGGGCAAGCTCAAGGACGGCGACCTCGACAGATTCACCGAGGAAGACCTTGAAAATATGAAGCAGGATATCAAGAACAGACAGGCGTCTCTTGCCAGACTCTACGGCATCAGCAAGACTATCAATCTTTGATTTTCCACATCGACCGTAACGGTTTTTGACGTATTTATACATAAAAAGACAACGAAAGTTAGAAAAAAACAGCTCGTAACAGCATCTCTGCTTTATCGCAGACAGCCGTCGTGAGCTGTTTTTTTGCTGTGTGGGCTGCGGCGGACTCTCCCGCGAGCCTTTGCGTTGCCGTTTTTAAAAATTCGTATTTCGCGAATTTTTCACCGTACCGATTTCCGACCCCCCTTAAGCCATCGGCTTTTTGTCTGTTTTTTACAAGCTTTCGACCGGATGCGACGGGAATTTTTGGAAGGGTATCATACTTACTTTGCGCTTCCGGTGATTTATAATTGAATTACAGAGAGAAAAAGGCGATTCGCGATAGCTGAAGACTCTTTGAAAAAACTGTAAATCAAGGAGAAAAATTGAATAAATGAGTAAAGAAAAAAGCAAAAGCGCGATAAGGGAAAACCCCTTGATCGCCCGCGAGCAATATATGACGATCTGGGGATTTATGATACTTGACTTTAATCTCGAAAAAACCGAGCTTCTGGTGTATGCGGTCATCTTTTCGATCTTCAGGAGCACCTGCGATTACTTCACGGGCTCGAGAAGGTATCTGCAGAACTGGTGCAACGCAGGCAAGAGCGCAATTGACGCCGCCTTGGCGTCGCTTGAGAAAAAGAAGCTGATAATCAAGGAGATGCGCTCCTACGGCGAGTTTCAAAAGGCGATCTACCGCATAAACACCGAAGCCCTGCCCACGTGCGAAATGTTCGCGCTCGAAAACCGCAACAGAGATAACAACGAGAAGATAAGGCAGGCGGAAAAAAGAAGGGCTCTCGGTATCGAATAACGATCCTTTACACAAACCGATTTTTGTTAACCGCGACTTCGTCGCTCATCGCGTAAGCGATATATAAAAAATGTATTTTGATTTGTTTTTGGTTGTTTTTTTGATCCTGTTTATGTACTGTTATACGCACTGTATTTTCTCTTATATTATATTTACTGTATTATTGATACCGATTTCCGTGCCTTGACGGTCGGTTTTTGACGGGGGTCGTCCCGGTTTTCGAGCCGCCGATACCTCTTTTCAAGCAGCCGATACCTCTTTTCAAGCAGCCGATACCGAAAAAAGCGCGGGCAATACCGGTTTTCAAGTAAGCGCGCCCGTTTTCCGTGTGATTTTTGCGTTTTTTTGCATCCGGAACGCTCCGGTGAATAATTTTTTACGAAAAAGTTGACAAATCAACAATAGTATGATATAATGAAGAATAGGGAAAGTTGACAAGTAAACATTTTTCCAAAATTATAAGGATGCGCCCTTGCTTACGGCATGCGGCGGGAAGGAGGTCAGCGAAAAATTGGAATCGGTCAGATTCGAAAGATTCACTCTGCTTATTGACGGAATTCACAAGAGCATAAATAAGATCAAAATCGACACGGCGCCGTACCTTGGCGTAAAGAGCGTGCACGTCTTCTGGATATACGAGCTATCGCTCCATCCCGAAGGACTCACCGCCGCGGAGATCGCAGCCGTCAGTATGGTTGACCGCTCGCTCGTGTCTCGGGAAATAGCGGCTCTTAAGAAGGGCGGCTACGTGGAATGTGAGGATACCGGTAAAAAGCGCAGCTATAACGCCAGGATAAACCTGACGGATAAGGGAATCGAGCTTGCCAGAAGGATAACCGAGGAGGCGACCCGCGTGCAGTCGATGGCTGACGTAGGCATCAGCGAGGGAGAGCTTGAGAACTTCTACTCCACGCTCGAGAAGCTATACTCGAACTTCGTGTCGATAACCTCGGGTGAAAAAAGCCCGGTGAGAAAGAGTCAGCAATAACACTTTATATATTCGTTTATATGAAAGGATAAGAAAATGAAAAAGCCTATTCACGAAAAGAAAGAATATCTCAACATAAGAGAGGTAATTGAAGACATCGGCGAGATCTACGCCGGCAAGGTAGCGTATTCCTACCGTATAAAGCCCTCTGACAAGGAGGTATGTAAGAAGACCTATAACGAGCTCCGCGACGACGTGAGAGCTCTCGCGACCGAATTTATCGCAAGAGGCGTACCCGGCAGGCACGTTGCTCTCGTCGGCAAGCTCTCTTATCACTGGGTGCTCGTATATTACGCTACCCTCGCTTGCGGCGGCGTTCTCGTTCCTCTTGATAAGGAGTGGCTCGCTCAGGATCTCGCGGATACGGGTAAGAAGGCGGATGCCGCATTCGTATTCTGCGACGGCGACGTTATCGAAAAGGGCAGAGCCATCGCGGAGGCTGCCGGCAGCGCAGAGCCCATAGCTCTTGAGTACGGAGAGGGCACGGTTGACGAGCTCGTAGAGCTTGGACGTGTTAAATTCAACGGGGACAGCGCTCCTTATTACGATCAGAAGATCGACGTTGACGTAATGTCGCTTCTCGTATTCACCTCCGGTACTACCGGTAAGGGTAAGGGCGTTATGCTCTCACAGCACAATATCCTTTCGGATATAGCTGCTCCTCTTCAGCACATCGACTTCACCTTCAAGTCGGTCGGCGTTCTTCCTCCCCACCACACCTTCGGCTCGACCGTAAACATTCTCGGTCACAACTGTATCGGATGCGAGGTCTACATCTCCTCGGGTATCCGTTACGTACAGAAGGAGCTTAAGGAGCAGACACCCGGTCACATGGTTCTCGTTCCCCTTTATCTTGAGACCTTCTACCGTAAGATAATGGCTAATATCAAGGATCAGGGCAAGGAAAAGCTTATCGCGAGAATGATGAAGATATCCAACGCTCTGCGCAAGGTCGGTATCGACCTTCGCCGTAAGCTCTTCAAGGCGGTTCTCGCGGCGTTCGGCGGCGAGGTAAGAATGGTAGTATGCGGCGGCGCGCCTATTAACCAGGAGATACTCTCCTTCTTCGACGGAGTAGGTATAGAAATACTTAACGGCTACGGCATCACCGAATGCGCGCCCATCATAGCGGTCAACCACTCGCACGACGTTATCCCCGGCAGCGTAGGTCCTGCTCTTGACGTAAACGAGGTCAGGATCGACGAGCCCAACGAGGACGGCGAGGGTGAGATCTGGGTCAAGGGCTCCAACGTAATGCTCGGCTACTATAAGGACGAGGAGGCTACCGCTGACGCTATCACTCCCGACGGCTACTTCAAGACCGGTGACTACGGAAAGCTTGGCAAGGACGGCGAGATCTACATCACCGGAAGAAAGAAGAACCTCATCATCCTCTCCAACGGTAAGAACGTATATCCCGAGGAGATCGAGTCCGAGTTCATCGCTGTTCCCGGCGTTATCGACATCGTTGTTTACGAGGGTCAGAGCAAGAGAGGGCTTATGTACAACACCATCGTTGCCGAGGTTTATCCCGACCAGGATTACATCGCTAAGAACGGCGTCGAGGATATCCACGCTCATCTTAAGAAGTACGTGGATGCGTATAATCTCACCGCGGTGCCCTATAAGAAGATAGGTATTCTCAAGGTTCGTACCGAGGAGTTCCCCAAGAACACCCTCCGTAAGATCATGAGGTTTAAGATCGATATGACTATTGACTAATAAGGGGCTGCTCAATTTGGGCGTAACCGAAAAAGAGCGGAGTTGCTTTTGTGGCAGCTCCGTTTTTTTGTTTTAAAACTTTGGTTTTCTATCGTAAACGCTCTTTTTCTATCATCGTTTCCTCGCTCGCTGTATGATATACAGCTCTCGCTCGTCAGCCGACGATTTCCATCCCAAATTCAGCTAGCCCCGGCTGCTCAATTCGGGCGTAACCGAAAAAGAGCGGAGTTGTTTAGCGTGTTATCCTTAACGGAGAACACGCATCGAGATAAATCCCTTGCGGGATTTTCGATATGTTGCTGACGCAACTCGATATGCCTACGGCTCGATATGCT
>CAYWPS010000115.1:0-4306 GCA_964460165.1 uncultured Ruminococcus sp.
GTGGCAGAGGCGATGAAATTCGTGTCTATCCCTTGTCCTTCCGTGAATTTATGTCTGTATATGACGGAACTGTGGATGAAGGTTGGGATGATTATTTCAATTACGGCGGTTTGCCCCTTGTTCTTTCTTGTCCGACTCCCGAAGAAAAATCGGAGTATTTGATTTCTCAATTCAAGAAAGTATATTTGTCTGATTTAATTGACCGTCACAAAATCCGCAACGCCGATGAGTTCGATGAACTTCTTGATATTTTGGCATCCGCTATCGGCTCTTTGACCAATCCTCTAAAACTTGCAAACACCTTTAAGAGTGTAAAAGGAAAGACAATCAGCGATAAAACACTGAAAAAATATCTTGATTATCTCATTGACGCTTTCCTCGTAAGTAAGGCGAAAAGATATGATGTAAAGGGTAGAAAATATATCAATTCCCCTGCAAAGTATTATTTTGAGGATGTCGGGCTTCGTAATGCTCGTCTTGAGTTCAGGCAAAACGAAGAAAATCATATTATGGAGAACATAATTTATAATGAGCTTCGTATTCGCGGTTTTCGTGTTGATGTTGGACTCGTTGAGCATTATGGTAAAGACGAGCAAGGCAAGTCCACTAAGAAACAGCTTGAGGTTGATTTTGTGGCAACCAAAGGTAGTAAAAAATACTATATTCAATCTGCATTTTCAATGTCTAATCCCGAAAAAATCGAGCAGGAGCAGCGCTCCCTTAAAAGCATAAACGATTCCTTTAAGAAAATTATCGTTGTGCGTGATAATATTAAGGTCAGACGAAACGATTACGGCATCGTTACGATGGGAATATGCAATTTCCTTCTTGACGAGAATAGCTTGGAGTTGTAATAAAGGAGAACGAAAGATGGCAGATATTAAATTATTTGATATAAAAGGTGAAGTTAAAGAACTTCCTTTCTCAAAAGGAATTTGAAATCAAGGCTATTTCCGAGAAAATCGAAGATGTAGAAAAAGAACTTGCGATATTGAAGGAAACGAAGCAACACGCCTTTTATTTGAACAGTAAAATGCAAAATTGGTCAGAGGATTTTGACACGCAAGAGATAGAGGGTAAAAAGTCAATGCTATTTCAAGTGGTAGATAAAATTGAGTTGTTCAGGTAGAGAGTAGAAATTATCGTTAATATCAAGATGGATATGCATAAAAATCCCCCTACATCAGAGGAAATCTCTAACGCAGGGGATGTAAAGTGTGTATCGTTAGTAACGCAGCCTTTTTTATCTGCTATGCCCGAATGAAGCAGCCCTTCTGTTATTCTGCTTTTTCCGCGCTGCTCCCGCCGTCCGCGTCTGTGCGCGTCACGCGCTCAAGGATGAACATTACCACCAGATAGATGAACAGGCTGTTGATTATATAAACCTCGCTGACAGCCGACGCTCCGACGTACGAGGAGGGGTCGACCACGCGGGAAATAAAGAACGCCGAGGAGAAGATAATAAAGCTCATAAGACCTATGCCGAGAAAACCCAGGAAGGAATCGTAGCGTCTGAGCATGATCGAGTAGATGAGAAGTCCTATTCCGTATAAAGCCCAGGCGGCTATGGTGAGGTAGTCGTGCATGTAGTTGAGGAAGGTGACGAGCTCCGTGCCGCCCTTCGCGGGGAAGATGATACAGCCGACGAACACGAGCATGATATTCACGGTCTGGCAGGCAAGATATCTTTTCTTAGCCAACGGGCTGAGCGGACCTGCCGACACCATGCGATAGGTGATCCATATTATCGATGCCATAACGATCAACGCCCAGATAAACGTGGAAAACCACCTGCCGTGTATCCACGCGATGCGCGATATGGACGTATAAAGCGGGCTCTCCTCGCTTAACGTTATCAGCATGAATGAGATAAGGGGAACTATTATCAGACCGAGTATGATAACGAAACGGTCGGAATATAGCATTTTTTTGATTCTGTCCTTCATTTTATTAACTCCATCGTTGATATGCGAGGAATATCTTAGCACACCGTGAAGATTATTTCAAGCGATATTTTGCTTGATTTGTTTCGGAAATGTTTTAAAATTGTAAATTTTTTCGGAATGGAGAGCTTCGCTCTTATTTTTTCCAAAGCTATTGAATTTCACTCGCCGTTGTGCTACAATGTAATCAATGATATTAACAGAGTAGAAGATCATGCGTTCAGTGCGCCGGGGACGGGGAGTTGCCGCGGCGACGAAATATTTTTTGGAAGCAGCGTAAAGCCCGGGCAAGCCCAAGGGAAAACGGCGCTTATGCCAAAAAAATGCGGTATGATTTTCGCATCCCGCTGATCAAGTTAAGAATTGCATTTTGCATTTTGCATTTTGCATTTATTTTCACGCCTTCTTAAGCAGGATGAATTCTGTTTTGGGAGGTATTTTTTATGCAAAAAACGAAAAGAGGCGGATCGGCAAGGGTGCTCGTCGCGCTCTCCGCGCTCTCGGCAATAGGTATAATACTCGGCAAATTTCTTGCCTTCAACATCACGGAGTTTATGCGCTTCAGCCTCGAAAATATAACCGTTATCTTCACGGGTGTAGTCTTCGGTCCCCTCTTGGGAGCGGCTGTCGGCGCCGTGCAGGATCTGGTCGGATGTATTGCCGTCGGCTACGCGATAAACCCCATCATCACGCTAGGCTCTGCCGCCGTGGGACTTGTCAGCGGCGCGGTATTCTCGCTCACGAGGGGGTGGAAGCCTCACGTCAGGCTCTTGCTCTCGGTAGCGCTCGCGCACCTCTTGGGCTCTGTGGTGATAAAGTCAGCCGGACTCTCCATCTTCTACTCCCTGCCCTTCGGAGTGACGGTGTTATGGCGTCTTTTGAATTATGCCGTCGTAGGCGTTGCGGAGGGATTTTTGCTCTGCATAATACTAAAAAGCAAACAATTGTTAGCACAAATAAACAAAATCACACCGTTTTCGCTCGGCGCGGGATTTAAAAGCGCAAAAGAGGCGTCGGTCTACGCGAGGTCGGTCAGCAACGTGTTCTCGAAGCCGGGGCTCGAGAGGGTCGAGGCTCTCCTGCTCGCTCTCGGCTCACCGCAGAAGCGGGTGGAGGCAGTCCACGTAGCCGGCACGAACGGCAAGGGCTCATTCACGGCGATACTCACGTCTATACTCGGGCGCTCGGGTCTGAGGGTCGGCAGCTTCACCTCACCGTACCTCGTCGAAATGCGCGAGGCGATACGCATCGGCGGCGAGCCGATAAGCGAGGGGGAGCTCGTCGCCCTGTTTGACAGGCTATCGCCGATAGCCGACGCAATGGAGGACAAGCCCACCGAGTTTGAGCTTCTCACGGCGGCGGCGTATCTCGCCTTTAGCGAGGCGGGGGTCGACGCGGCGGTAATAGAGTGCGGAATGGGCGCGGCGCGCGACGCCACGAACGTTATAAGCTCCCCTCTGCTCTCGGTCATAACCGGAGTCGCCAAGGACCATACCGCATTCCTCGGCAATACCCTCGCCGACATCGCGCGCGAGAAGGCGGGAGTCATCAAGCCCGGACGTCCCGTGCTCGTCGGAGAGGCGGAGGACGGCGCCCTCGATATCATAAAGGCGAAAGCGGCGGAGCTCGGCGCGGAGCTCTATAAAAGCGCGGACTTCCGCATCGGTGAGCAATCACTCAACGGTACGACGCTCGACTGTCTCGGTATAGCGAGCATACGCCTGCGCCTGCTCGGCGTGCATCAGCCTAAAAACGCCGCGCTGGCAATAACGGCGGCAAAAATCCTCAGCGAGCGCTTCCCTGCGATCACCGACGAGGCTATAAGGCTGGGAACCGAGGCTGCCGTCTGGCATGGTCGCTTCGAGCCGCTTATCACAGATCCCATGTTTATATTTGACGGCGCGCACAACCTCGACGGAGTAAAAAGCGCGGTCAGAAGCATACAAGTCTACTTTGCGGGCAAGGTCGTCTGCCTGACCGGAGTCCTCGCCGACAAGGAATACGAGGCTATGGCGGACGAGATCTCCGCCGTCGCGGCAAGCGTCGTGACTGTTACGCCCGACAGCGCCCGGGCGCTCAGCGCCGAGAGCTACGCCGAGGTGTTCGCATCCCGCGGAGTCGACGCTATCGCGTCCAAGTCTGTAAGCGAGGGCGTCAGGACAGCGCTGAATAAGGCTGAAAAGGAGTCCTTGCCCGTTGTATGTCTGGGCTCGCTCTATCTATACCGCGAGGTAAATGAAGCGGTAAAAAGCGTATAATTGTAAACAAAAATGTACAAATCAGCGCAGTAGAGGGCTTGCTCTTCCCGAAAATGTAAAATCCGTAGGGGAGGGGCTTGCTCCTCCCGAACCTTCACGCCGCGC
>CAYWPS010000116.1:0-4247 GCA_964460165.1 uncultured Ruminococcus sp.
TGAAAAAGTAAAAATTCCGCACGCTAACGCGCACGGAATTTTTGGCACCCGCAACGGGAATCGAACCCATAACTAACCCTTAGGAGGGGTTTATTATATCCATTTAACTATGCAGGCGTATTCAGTTTTAAGAGGTTAATTATATTCCGCGACCGTCGCACAGCCGCGCAGCTTCGTCTTCGTAAGTCTGCGGCTCGCTCCGCTCGCTGCATTGCGATACCTATTGTATCATATATTTTACGTTTTTTCAAGCGTTTTTTCAAAAAATGCGAAAAATGCGAGGTAATATATTTTACGTTGCTCAAAAATAAAATCGTCAACAGATTTTTGGGGTATTATACTTGTATTTACCGCCGTTTTATGTTATAATAAGACAAGAATGTAAATTGGAAAGGATTGTAAAAATGTCCGAATTTTTAGAAATTGCCATGATACTCGCTTTCGGCGCGTCGTGGCCTATGAACGTTATCAAATCATACAAAGCGAGAAGCGCAAAGGGTAAGAGCGTCGCCTTCCTTATACTGATATTCGTCGGTTATATCGCGGGTATCGCTTCCAAGTTCACCAACGAGGCGTATATGGCTAGCTTCGCTACCAAGTGGTACGTGCTCGTCTTCTACTTTATCAACATAACGATGGTAGGCGCGGATATTGTGCTCTACATAAGAAACAAGAAACTCGACAAGCTCGCAGAAGCCGAGGCGTGATATGCGTGTCTACAAGAATATCAGCTATTCCGGTGATGCCGACTCTGCCCATCTGATAGACCTGTATCTGCCCGACGGAGAGTGCTCAGCGCTGTTCTTATTCTTCCACGGGGGCGGTCTTCAGGAAGGCAGCCGCGACATTGACTCAATGCCAGGCTTTGCCGAGGATATGACGAACGTGGGCTTTGGGGTCGCGAGCGCGGAATACAGAATGTACCCCGATGCAAGATACCCGGACTTTATAGAAGATGCCGCTATGGCGGTCAAGTTCATCACAGATGGCATTTCCGAATATTGCAGCTGCAACAGACTTATCGTTGGCGGAAGCTCTGCCGGAGCGTATCTATCGCAGATGCTCTGCTTTGACGGGCGATGGCTCGGCAAATACGGCATGAAGCCGACCGACATCGACGGCTTTATACACGACGCGGGACAGCCCACCGTACATTTCAACGTGCTTCGGGAGCGCGGACTTGACTTCCGCCGCGTTATAATCGACGCGGATGCTCCGCTGTATCACGTCGGAGAAGCTGAAAGCTATCCGCCCATGCAGCTAATCGTTTCTGATAATGATATAGAGAACCGTCTTGAGCAGACCGAGCTTCTCGTAGGCACGCTCCGCCACTTCGGCTATGATATGTCGAGGGTGTGCCTGACGAAGACGTCCGGAGCCCACGTATGGTACATATCCAAGGCTGACACGGACGGAAGGAACGAATTTGCAAAGCTCGTTATTCCGTTCATAAAAAGCATAATTTGACAATATAAGCTTACATTTATGCAAAATAGCCGTTAGCACTGCGTCCACATCGGATCGGTACTGACGGCTGTTTTTGTATTTATTATTTGCGCTTTTTCTCAAGCTTGTTTATGACGTCCACGGCGGATTTGCCGAGAGAAGCCGCCGTAGGCAGACCTCCCGGCAGCTGCTGCCACTGGGTTGCGAGAAGAAGGTTTGCGGCGCCGGGGATCGTATGGCTCGTACGTATGGGCAACGTCTTCTTCGGCATGGCGAAGCTCATAAAAGCCCCCATATCCGATAAGGTAAAACGCTTATATGAAGCGGGTGTCCACGCATCAATAAGCCTTATCTTACCGTTAAGCGCGGGATAATGCGACACTATGAGACGCTCGGTGATCTCTGCTATCTCACGCTTTCGCTCGTTGTATGCCGCCCTGTCAGTCTCGCGAAGCCTTATAAACTCGAGGGCAGCCTTCTCACCGCAGTAGGTCATAGTCCCAAGCACAGTCTTGCCCGCGGGAGCGTAGCTCGGCTCGTGCGAGAACTCACGCAGAGTGATGCGATCGGTTCCGAGGCGGGAGTAGTACTTTATCGGCACGCGGAAGATCACGTCCGCGCTGAACGGAAGCTGATCGGTATCGCAGGCAAAGGCGAGGTGATGTGCGGAAAATCGGAACAGCCGACTGTTCTTATAATTTTTCTCAAGGTCCTTTGGCATAGGCAGGTCGATAAGCTTACCGAACACGGTCGCCGGATCAGCGGTAAGTACGATATAGTCGGCGGATATCGTCTCCCCGTCCTCAAACTCTGCCGATACTGCCCTGCCGTCCGTGAGGTTTATACGGATAGCGCGCTTTCGTGTCATGAGCCTGCCGCCGAGCTCCACAAGCCTTTCAGCCATGCGGTTTGCCATACCGCAGGAGCCTCCCTCGGGGATGCCGCCGTTATCACCGCAGAACGTGGCGAATACCATCAGAAGCGCCAACGAGCCGAAATCCCTGCCGATTATCGAGGAGATGAAGAAGCGCAGCAGCGGATGTCTGAAGCGCTCGGACAGCTCTCCGCAGGAAAGACGGTAGTATTTTACGAGCGTAGGCGCGCCCGTGATAAGCTGTCCGAGTGATATGCCCTCGTCGTGAGTCTTGCCAGCGACGTTATTGAGACGCTCCATAAGCTCCACCCCGCGTATGAAGGAGCGTATCTCCCTCTCATCCTCGGGTGATATCGCGAGCATCTCATCTCTTATTCTGTCAAGATCGCGGTAAAGAGAAATCCTCTCGCCGCCGAGCTCGCAGGTGTAAAGCGATTCGCCGTTATGGACTCGCACGTTTCCGAGCACGCCGAGCTCTGTCCATATCTTATAAAAGGAGCTTGACGGATTTGTTCCCGTCAGCCAATGTATGCAATTATCAATATGATATTCTCCGCGCTGCCAACCGGTAAGATTGCCTCCGGGTACGCTGTGCGCCTCACATACGGTCACGTCGTGACCTGCGAGGCGGGCGTATATTCCCGCAGAAAGACCTGCGACGCCTGCTCCAATAACTAAAATACTAGCCATAACGCCTCCATTAGTCAATGCTTTAGATTATTTTCTCAAATATTATAGACCAAAAAAACATAAATTTCAATATTTTTTAGTGAAAAAAACGCGCGTAAAAAAATGGGTGATGTCCTTAGCGGAGAATTTACACTTTAAGTAAAGTGCAAGCATCGCATTTAACCGGTCAAATGCAACCGGGCTGAGACCAAACCCTTATAACAACAAAAAGAGCAAGAATAAAAGGAAAATCCTTCTGTTCTTGCTCTGTTGAAAATGTTTTTAATCTCTTTTAATACGCAGAGGCTATCCGTATGCAATTCCCAATGAAACATTATCTAACGGATATTCGGTTTGATTAGTTCTTATTCCAAAAAGCACCAATCCAACAATGACCGGCAGAACAAAAACAATAGATACCATAAAACCGCCGATACCCGTCCAACCGTCATTGATCGTCAGTCTTTCCGCAACCGCTATGATCGCCATAACGACCAATCCGAGAGTCAGAACCCTGCATACAGACGAGTAAGCAATACTGAGCAATGCTTTATTCTGCGTAGAAATACATCGAATAACCGTCAAGGCTGATCGGCAAGGTCGGTTCTCCCGTTCCGTCTGCGTATGTAGTCATAGCAACCGTTGCATATCCCGATTTGCCGTCTATCGTGATATTATAATCCGTTCCTTCGGGGTTTTTACCAGATACGGTATAAGCTCCTTCGTAGGTCTTGTTGTTGGTATTATCCGTTATTGTGATTTTTCCGTCTTTGGCGGTAAGTGTCATATCTATTATTTTAGCTTCGGGATGTGCAGGATCGTCCTCACCGACGGCATCAACGACCACTTGATTATCCTCTCCGTGCATAATCGTCCGCATTTTCCACTCGTAATCTTCAATTTTAGGTTTTCCCATTCCGCAAGCGGAGAGTGCGAAAATCAGCGTTACCGCAAGCAGAATGATAGATACGATCTGAAAGAATAATTCCGGTTGCTTTATTCTCCACATTTCAAAAGATACCCCCGTTATATTTCTTCATCGCATAAAAGCTGATTGCCATTCCTGCAACGATGCCCGCAATCAGTTCGACCACTCCTATGATAACAAGAGCGAGGAGCTGCGTTTGCTCAAAGATCAAGAAAAGGATGCCAAAGACTATCATAGCAAGACCGATGATCAATGTTCCAAGTCCAACGAGCTTACCGAACGGCTTTCTGTTTTCTTCGGTCACTCTCTGCCTATGATACCAATGGAGAG
>CAYWPS010000117.1:0-4214 GCA_964460165.1 uncultured Ruminococcus sp.
ACACATAAGAACCAGAGCCACCACAGCAAAAAGCGATCCTAAACCGTGAGTTACGGCATTTCCGATCTCCTCAATGAGCGCACGCTTCGGCGGGTTATTCGGTGCTTTTTTACCCCTTTGTGCATACAGATCGGCAACGCCATCGCAATACGCCTTTCTCGCGGCATCCTTGCCCCTTCGATAGTTGTGCTTAAGAGCCTTTTTCTTCTCCTTGTATTGCCTTTTTAAATCTTTCTTTTCCATTTTATTCTTTTCGGGACCGATCCCGAGTTTTTCCTTCTTATAAGCCTATTTTGTACACTTTATTTTACAAAAGCGTGTATGTTTTGACCTTTACGCCATCTGACTTGTTCGAGAATTTCTCAAAGCTGATAGTCTTAATCTCTCCCTCGAGCATAGCGAAATAATTATCAGAGAAGATATAGTCGCCCTCAAGCTCAACCGCCTGAAGATAGGTATTTGCCTTTAGCGTTATCTCATTTTCGCTCCTCGATACAACGGTATATCCGGAGCACTCTTTGATCTCGAGCTTGCCTTCCTTATAGAAGGAGCGGCAGACGCTGCCGTCGCACTCGGTATCTACGAGCACCAGGATATTATCTCCCGTTCTGTCGGAGATATCTATCGCGGCGGTCGAGTAGGCACCAAGACCTACCGTCCTCTCAATAGATCCTACCTCGCAGAAGTCATCCTTCATATCGAGAAGGCGTACCCTTACCGTTGCCGCCTTGGGCACCGACGAGGTATTGGATATAACGACCTTCTTCGTCTTTATATCCACCGAGCCGACTACCTCTCGGCTGAGACGCTTGAACGCATAATACGATGGCTTGGGCCGCAGGTAGTAATCGACAAATGCCCAGCCAAGCGATGCGGGCCAGCAATCGTTGAACATCCAGTAGATGATTCCGTTGGTGTAGCCGAGGTTACGGAGCATGAGCTCCTTGGTTATCCTCACCCACTCGCACTGTATATACTTCTGCTTGAAGTATCTGTCCTCGCCGTCCTTGAAATCGCCGAGAACGTGCTCCGCAAACGCGCGTACGCTGTCGTAAATATGCACGGGCAGACCCGGATTGGTCCTAGTGTGGTACTTGAGTATGCTCTCATCCTCGCCGACGAGGTCATCCTCGGTCATAAACTCAAGCATCGACTCACGGCATATAGCGCCGAAGGCGGGCTCCTCAGAGACGAACCTGGAGGTGAACTGCGAGAAGTACTCCTTGTAGTCATGACAGTCGGTCGAATATTCGTAATCAAATATTCCGCCGAGGAAGTTGGTGTTATGCGACGTACCCGAGGTTATCGAGTTGAATTTATTTCCTCCCCAAGGACTTGAAGCAAGGAAGGGTACGTTTTTCGCATACTTATAGATGCTCGGGAATATACCGTCGTAGGCGCTGCTCCTGCCCGTGTAGTCCGGCAGAATATCGTTTCCGTCAACCGCGTTCTCGTTATCACCGTGGAACCAGGCGAGGCACGGGTGATTTCTCATAAGCTTCACGGCGTATTCGGATTCGAGAAGCAGCTCGTTTATGAACCACTCCTCCTTCTCGGGATACTGTCCGCAAGCCATAAGGAAGTCGTGGCAGACGAGCATTCCCTGCCTGTCGCACTCATCATAGAACGACTCCTTCTCAAAAAGTCCTCCGCCCCATACCCTGAGGATGTTAGCGCCCATATCGCGCGCGCTCCTAACGAGAGCTCTTATCTTTTCGTCGCTCTCCTCGGACGCAAAGGGATCGCAGGGTACCCAGTTACCGCCGCGGCAGAATATTTCAAGCCCGTTTACCAGCACCTTAAAGCCGAAGAAGCGGTCGTCGCAGGTGCGGCTGCCCGCAGCCTCTGACCTTGCCGCCTCAGCCGCGCGCTCGTAATACTCGCTGCCGGGCTTATCCACGTTATTGATGATCCTGATAGTTCTTATGCCGAGAGACGTCTCATATTCCGAGCATGCCGTCCTCGCCTTGAGTGTGTAGAGCGGCTGCTCACCGTAGCCCGCGGGATACCATAGCTCGGGATCCTCTATATCCATCTTTCGTACCGTAAGCTCGCGGTCGGCGTAGAATCTGTCGAAAAAGACCACCTCACCCGTGGGAGATATAAGCTCCGCCTCGACGAGTCCGGGCTCGCTGAAGCCGGAGAGGGTATATTCCGCAACTATGGAGGCGCCGAAGCGGTCGATAGCATCCGTACGGACGTAAACGTCCTCGATCTCAAGCCCCTCGCGGTATTCGAGATAAACCGGACGGAAGATGCCCATCGTGACGAATCTGGCTACCCAGTCCCAGCTATACGTACACTGTATACGGCGCGCGTTTATTCTGTCGCCCGTGAAGGCGTATCCGGCCGCTGCCGGCATCCCCTCTACAGCCTTGACCGGCGGGGTAAACTCAACGCGGAGCAGATTGCCCTTCTCTTTCAGGATCCCACTCACGTCAAAGGAGTGAGGGATGAACATATTGTGCGTATCGCCGAGGTGAACGCCGTTCAGGTATATCGAGGCAAAGGTGTCAAGTCCCTCGAATCTGAGGCGCACGTTATCCGACAAAACGGCGTCAAAGCTCGTCTCGTATATCGGCGCGCAGTTCTCCACCCAGCCGTACTTATCGTTATTGTCTCTGTAAAATATATCCTTTATTACTCCCGCCGATATAAGATCGGTATGAAGGCATCCGGGCACCGTTGCCGAAAGCGGCCCGCCAAGGCTCGCGTCGGTAAGGCTCCATCCGGCGTGCAAATAAATCCTTTTCATTCTTTATTCCTCTACGTAGTTGTGAAGCTTGACACCGCTCTTTTCAAGATACGCCTGCAGCTGTGGGATATTGATCTTCGCAAAATCCGAGCACATAGCAGCGGCTGCCCCCGCCGCCTCGCCCGATACCGCGCAGACGGGTATAACTCGCGTTACATCCCACATATCGTCTGTAACGGATATACATCTGCCGGCAACGGCAAGATTTTTTATCTCGTTTCCGTAAAGCGCGGAGAACGGAAGCTCGTACACGGGTCCATGCTTCTTCCAATTCGGGAAAATTCCGACGGTGTCGGGATATCTCACTCCAACCTCATCTATATCCTGAGTGTACGCGCCCACGAGCCTTCTCGTCATACGCACCTCGGGCGTGGTCGCTATCGTCACCGGGACAAGGTCGGGAGAGGACGCTCTCCTTTGCAGAAGGTTGTGCATCATAGCGGTGTGTCCCGCCTGTACCATCTCGGAGAGCTCGTCGGTATCAAGTCCCGTAAATCTGCGCGCGTCTCTAAGATCGGTAGCGTTCTCGTCGTCGCTGACGTCGTGTACTCCGCACATGTACAGCTTAAGCTTGCCCTCGCCAAGACCGTAGTACCACGAGGCGAGCTTATTACCCGCGGCAAAGTCAGCGGTCAGTGCACCCGAAAGCTTGCACACGTCGGCATCTCCGGTGCAGTCAACGACGGATCCGCGCACGCGCACCGCCTCACGGCCGCCCTTACCCTCAATGATGACGTCGGTAATTTTATCCTTCTCTACGCGTGTGCCGGCAACGGCGGCTCCGTAGATTATCTTGACACCCTCGCGCCTTAAAAGCTTCTCCGCGCTGAGCGCAAAGAGCTGGGCGTTGAACTGCACCTCAAAGCGAAGCTTTTTCCTCTCCTCAAGGCTTCCGCCGTCGAGCCACGCGGCAGGATATCTGCCTTCCGCGCCGTGTTCTATGGAAAGCTTGAAAAGCTCCTCCGCAAGACCGTAGCATATCTGATGTCCGTAGCCGTCGCACAAAGCGAGATATATCGTAACGAGGCCTGCCGTCGCAAGACCGCCGAGCATGAAGCTGCGCTCAAGCAGTATAACGCTTCGCGCTCCCGCGCGCTTTGCCGAAAGCGCCGCCGCTATTCCGGCAACTCCTCCTCCGCAAACGCAAACGTCGCACTCGTATTTTCTCGGTGTTACAAGACTTTCGGTGATGATCCTTTTCATTAAGCTCATTTAACTCCTTTATTTCCGTTTCGCACACGCGTGACCGTTCATAAACGAATTATATCATCGCGCGCCCTAAAATACAAGAGAGTTTTTAAAACTTTAGTAAGTGTGCACAAACGGTTGTGGACAAATATATAAAAAATAACCGCCACGGACTAGACGTGGCGGTCAACCTTATAATGCAGTTATTGTGTATGTCTTTGATTTTCGGATGGAAAGCGTCGTTATTCACGCCGAAGTCGTATTACATACG
>CAYWPS010000118.1:0-1537 GCA_964460165.1 uncultured Ruminococcus sp.
CCAATCTTTTCGGATTCAACCAAACAACCTAACTCAATGTTTCCGCTCATTCCATGATAAGAGAGATTTGCAGATGATATCAACGTTCTCTTCCCATCTACAGATAGTATCTTTGCATGAAGAGCGGACATTTTGTCTTCTGCGTTTGTGTAATTGTATATCTGCAAAAATCTACTCTTATATCTCAAAAGCTTTTCCAAGGATGCCTGGTTATCCACTTTGTTTATGTATAACCGAACAACAATACCTTTCTGGCTTTTGGCAATAACCGTATCTAAAAAATCAGAAACATATTCTGATACGGAATATCCGGTCATGATGATTGATTTTTGAGCGGATTCCAAAACCTCGTTGATAGCGCCTAATGTAGTGCGAGTTTTTATAGCAAAAGAATTAGGCGCTGTAACAACAAGCTCAACTTTTTCTTCAGTGTTACAAGTCAAAGCAGTTAATACTAATCTTAACAATTCCACCCTTTCCTTGCTCGATAGGGATGGAAATTCAGAAGTAACGGCATCTAACGATCTCGGAAATGTAGCTGCATTAATATCCCCAGCTTTAAACGCATCCAATTCTTCTTGTATTACTCCCAATAAAATATCCGTTCTTATACTTCCAAACCGCATAACTCATCCACCAAATCCTTAAAATACGCCAGCTGCTCCCTCTCATCAAGAGGTACCACCAAAGCTCTATCCAACATACGATTTCCGTTTTCACATGCAGTCTCTGAAATCATACAACAAGAATGACATGCTGCTCCGCTAGATTTTTGCGAAGTCGGCAATTTGGAAAGGCACTCTGGGTCATTGGTGCAAACAAGTGCATTTTCAAGGGCGCTCTTAATCATCGGAATCAATTTGCGACAATCTCCAAGTTCAACTAGACCGCCAAGAGATCCTTCTTTATCCGAACTTCCTGTATACAAAAGAATTCCAGACATTTTATCGCTAGAATATATTCTTTCTCGAATTGCGGATGAAGAATATCCTGATTTCAAAGACATTTCTTTTATTAGCAAGTGTGCAAATGTATGCATGAGGACATACTCAGCATCCCTCGGAACAATATTAGTCCAACCTCGAGAAGAACAAAAGCCATCGTAACATTTTGAATAACGTTTAGATAACTCTGACACTTCGTTCGATTCATTCCATGCATCAAGCGTTT
The DNA here is from genome assembly GCA_964460165.1 of uncultured Ruminococcus sp. Lineage (GTDB taxonomy): Bacteria > Bacillota > Clostridia > Oscillospirales > CAG-272 > UBA1740. The sequence continues at coordinate 1,171 of CAYWPS010000118.1, forward strand.
CTCTATTAAACTCAATAAATATACCTTCTCCGTTAATATCGACCGCAGGCAACCATTTCTCCGAAGTTTTGCTTAAATATACGATATTATCTTGTGCATCGGCATCCGGATCCGGTGCATCAACACGAGTAAATCCAAGCAATACTTTGATTTCTCTGAGACGAGTAATTCTTATTACTCTAGAAAAATACTTTGAGAGATATGCCGGCAAAGTCTCTTCTTCCGCCTTGAAATGCTTTCTGTTACTAGCATAAAGAGGATCATTATGGTGCGTGATAGCATCATACTCCATCTGTTTAATCTCTTTAAACTCTCTAATATTTTCTCTACGACGTTTCAGCGCTTCATCAAATTCTTCGCGTGTGAA
>CAYWPS010000118.1:1637-4188 GCA_964460165.1 uncultured Ruminococcus sp.
GGGCGAATTTCGCCTATTTTGTTTTTATCAAATGATGGCATAATCAATCCTCCCAGTAATAATACAAATTTGATGCAGACTCAACTTCTCGCATAGAGTTAAGCGTCGGCTTCTCGTCTTTTGCGGTAGGTTCGCCATAATAGTTCATCAGCCTATTATATTTTTCTGTATCAACTACATAGTAGCGCAAATCCTTTTTATCTATCGCAAGTTTTTTCCACTTGTCGATAAACTGTTCAATTTCCGCTTTCGTATCCGCTCTTGCTGCAGGGTTAACAATAGCCAAGCGGTCTTCAATCAACTCTATTACCGAGTTAATTTCATCGCTGGAAAGAGTAAGAATATTCTTCGCTCCGTTATTGGCACCCATCTGCGGATACTTTAATCTCATAGCCGAAATAATAAGTGCGTGTAAAACTCTATCTCGTGCACGATCGGAGAAAGGCGTAGCGGTAGTTCCTTCTACATGTCGATAGAGCTGTGCGTGGTATCCCGTAAAATTCTCATAATGAGAAAGGTCGCGAGGGCGATACGGGTTATAGATGGTAAACACAACTCCAGGATATGTTCTACCAATACGGCTTGTTGCCTGGATATACTCTGAATTTTGTTTCGGCTGACCAATTACGGTCATAAGACCAAGTCTATCTACGTCCATACCAACAGCAATCATATTGGTAGCTATCGCGGTATCATAGCAAGATTTATCGCCATAGGGCGTCTCAAGCTTCTTGAGTATCTCGCCAATTTTGGTAGAAGATATTCTCGATGTTATCTCTACTCTTTGGAAGATCTTTCTCGATTTTGCGTAATCATACCTATTTTCAAGGCGATAGATTCTCGCAGGAATGTCGTCTTGCAAAAGTCGAACTGCACCGCCAAGCTCTCGAATACTGTTAAAGTATCCAACCAGTGTGTAGTAAGGATCAATAAGCGCTTTGTTTTCTTCCTGTTCAGAGAGAACGAAAGCGGTTTGTAATACGACAGCATATACACGCAAGAGTGTTGTCTTAACAGACTGCCCCATTCCGCTTATACCAACATACCTTCTGAAAGGATTTTCTTGAAGCGGTATTTCTTTGGTGAAGAAACTATCAGAAGAAACAAATCCGTTAGGCGGAAATTGAGCAGTTTCTTTTCTGGCGTACAAACATCTTGTTTGCTCATCGGCGTTCTTAATTGTCGCCGTTGAAACAACATATTTAGGCAAAATCTTCTTATCGCCTACGGTGTATGTACACAACTCTTGAATCATTGTCTCATACGCACCATAAATAGTTCCAAGAGGCCCTGTAATCAAGTGCAACTCGTCCTGAACAATAAGCTCCGGAGGCGCGAAAGGCTTTATAGCATGAACACTTGCCGCCGGCAAATGCTCTGTTGCTGTGTGGCGTTTCGGATGGTCAGTATTACCCATCGCGATATATCCGTCTCTATCGCATTTACGATCTACTCTACCAAATAAAGCATTTGCGTTAGGATGCCACGGAAGGTATGCAAACTTATCAACTGTCGCTAAAATAACAGTAGGACATTTGCTATAAATCTCTTCGTCAACGAAGTAAACAGGCACCGGCATTCTATCATCGCGATAATGATAGAAAATACACTTGTCATTTTCCGAGCAATAAATATCTACAGAATGCTTGTCCGGATTAACATGATAGTTCTTTTCGGATAAAGGTTTACCACAGTAAGGGCAAACCAACAGCTGCTTGGTCAGGAGATTCATGTTCTTACGAACAACTTCGTGATGATCAGGATCATCTGTCTCTTTGAGATCAGCAAACTTATTAGGCGTTACGCCACCACCTACCCAGAAACCGATACTAAACGGTTCTGTACCATACTTTGGATAGGTCTTTTTTCTTAAAATCTCAGCAGCAACAATCATCTTTGTCAATCTATCTCGCTGCTGTGTAGTAAGAAGTCTTAAAGTATATCTCAGAATGACAGTTACACCGCCATCTCTGTTATATAAATCCATAGGATTAGCAATAAGCCTTCTATGAGCAATAGTAAATGCAATCAATCCAAGATATGCTTCTGTTTTACCACCGCCGGTCGGGAAATAAAGCAAATCGACCATAGCACGTTCTTTGCAAAGCGGATCAACAATACTACGTATGTTCATAAGAACAAAAGCAATCTGGAACGGACGCCAGCAGAAATGATCTTCTTTCTTCTCGGTGTCAATATAGTCACGAATTGAACACTCAACACCGCTTCCGCACTTTTTAGAATAACTCATGATGCTACGCTGATAAGTCATAACAGAGTTCATGAAACTGAATGCATCGAAGGCAATGTCATTGGTGTTTATGATATTGATACCATCGCGTATTCTTCTGAGTGCTTCTTCACATTTACTTATCGCCTGGTTTCCTATTTTAGCTTTGAAGCTTTCATCTGCCATAAGCGGATCTGATTTCAGCTTTTCATTTATCCACCGCTCGTACGAATCCGCCAACATATTAAGTCGTGCAATAGTCTCCGCCTTATTGCTTGGTCTTGCCATAAATGTCATCCAGAAGTGATTCTTGTCAAAGCC
>CAYWPS010000119.1:0-3614 GCA_964460165.1 uncultured Ruminococcus sp.
CGCAAATGTGAAATATTCGCTGACGCGAATGTGGGCAAATTTCATTTCACATTGCGACGAAGGAGCAATATTTCACAATTTCCGCAAGGAAATTATTTCACATTCGGCGTTAGCCGAATATTTCATTTGAAAAACTAACGAATTTATGATATAATTACGGCAGAAAGGCGGTGTTATTATGGCAGATTCGAAACTTCGTGACCTATCCACAGATTTTGCTGCCAACCAACGCGTTCAAGGACTATTGGCTTTCGTAATGTTTAGTCATTGTTAGGTGCATATGGATCATAAAATTACGCACCTTTTGTTTTTACCTATGTTTAGACACCTTTTCACTCGTTTATGCCAACAAAACAGACCTGTCCTTGCGGCAGATCTGTTTTGTTGCTAGCTGTAAATTGATGTGAGCTTAGCACGAGTCGACCCGTTCACCCGTTTACCGCGACAAGCAGGGGATGATAATTGACAAATATTTCGTCCTGTGATAAAATGAACCAACAAGCTATTTGGGAGGTCTATATGAAGAAAAAAGGTATAATTATTATTGCTATAAGCGCGATACTGATCGCCGCGGCTTTGCTTTCGCTGTTCTTATATTTTCTGCCTAAGATGGAAAAGGAAAGAGAGCAGCGTGAGTTTTTTGAATTTTTAAAGCAATATTACGCAGATAAAACCGCCGGCTTTGCTGCCGAGAACCAGACTCTCGGTAAGGTTGACGCAGCGTTCATCGGCGACAGTCTGACCGATGGATACGACCTTGCGCATTACTATCCCGATATAACGGTTATAAATCGCGGCATAGGCGGAGATACCACTCACGGAGTCTTGGACAGGCTCGAGACCTCGGTTATTGAGCCTGAGCCCGGGGTCATAGTTATGATGATAGGCACGAACAACGTATACGATATGTTCACCGACTACGAGGATATATTGAGGGAGCTCAAGGATAACCTCCCGAATACACACGTAGTTCTGGTCTCCATTCCGCCCATGAGCGGTGACTACGCCGAGCGCAACGGTCAGGTAGCGATCAATAATGCCAAGATAGAGAGTCTCGCAAAGAGGTACGGCTACACATACGTTGACGTCTTTACACCTCTTTTGGACTTTGAGACCGACGAGCTGCGCGCGGAGTACACCACCGACGGAATACATTTTACGTCTCTTGGCTACGAGGTCATAACGGCTGAGGTCAAGCCGGTGATCGACGGGCTTCTATCCGAATGATCTCTTTTGGTCACGCCCAAATGAAGAAGTCCCCTCCTTTTTTATTATATCACCGTGCTTGACTATACTGTCGGCAGGGCAGACACCGCGTACCAGCGTGAGAGGATAGACCGTCGTATTTTTGCCTATAACAGAGCCCGGACATAGCACCGCGCCGCAACCTATCTCCGCGCCGTCGCCAAGGATCGCGCCGAGCTTGCGAAGACCGGTATTTATCTCACCGTCCCCTCCGCGTATAAATACGCTTTTTTGATCTGAACGCAGGTTCGAGCATATAGCTCCCGCGCCCAGATGCGCCTTGCATCCCAGTACGGAGTCTCCGACGTAATTGAAGTGCGGCGCCTGCGCACCATCCATAAGCACGCTGTTTTTTATTTCACTTGAGTTGCCGATCACACACCCCTTGCCCAAAAGCACCGAGCCGCGCAGAAAGGCTCCGTGGCGTATCTCGCATCCGTCTCCTATGACGGCAGGACCTTCGATGATAGCGCTGTCCGCTATCCTGACGTTCTGACCGACGATGACGTCCTCCTTGATTTTATCGTAGCCGGCGACCCCGTCTCTGATAACGTCTTCTATATAGCTTCTTAAAATGGGCATTATTTCCCAAGGATGCCTCACGCTATCAAAGAGATTTTTGAACAGAGACGGCATATAAGCAAACAATTGTTGGCATAAGAGTCGATCATTCATCGATATGCCCCCTGTTTCTTAGCAGAGATACGATGCTGTCCGCGCATTTTTCGCAAAGCTCTGCGCTCTGCGCTTCAGCCATTATTCGTATCTTTGGCTCGGTGCCGCTCTCTCTTACGAGCAGTCTTCCGCCGTGTATTGATACTTCGTCACGAAGCTTTTTTATAAGCTCGCGGATCGCCGTGTCGTTCATTGCGAGAGTTTTGCTCTTGACCTTTACGCTTCGGCTTTCCTGCGGATAAAGCGATACGCCTCTCGTGAGCTCGGAGAGGGGTGATTTCGTGTCGCATAGCTCCTCGGTGAGCATGATGGCTGTAAGGACTCCGTCGCCCGTCGTGGCGTATTTTCTTATTATAACGTGTCCCGACTGCTCACCGCCGAGGCTTGCGCTGATGCGGCGCATACGCTCCCATACGAAGCGGTCGCCCACCTGCGTCACCTCCGTCTTTATATCCTCGTCTTCGAGACTTTTCAGAAATCCGGCGTTTGACATCACCGTGGTGACGACGGTGTTGCCCGCAAGCATGCCGAGACGCTTAAGCCGGCGCGCCAGCACGTACATTATTTTATCTCCGTCAACGATGTTGCCGTACTCATCCACAGCGAGGCACCTGTCCGCGTCGCCGTCAAACGCAAATCCTATATCGAGATGCTTTTCTTTTACCAGCTCTCTTAACCGTTCGGGATGGGTCGATCCGCATCCTTCGTTGACGTTCGTTCCGTTGGGCTCGTCGCCTATACGATACACCTCGGCGCCGAGAGCGCTGAATACCGAGTGGGATATTGCGAAGGCTGCTCCGTTTGCCGAGTCGAGCCCTATGCGAAGCCCCTTATATGAGTTTGACGCCAGCGAGATAAGATATCCTATATATCTGTTACGGCCGGAGTAGTGGTCGTGTATCTTGCCGATATTCCCTCCGCGAGCGAGAGGTATCTCCCCGCACTCGCCGTCTATATACGCCTCGATAAGTGACGCAGCCTCGTCTCCGAGCTTGTTGCCGCGCGAGTCTATGATCTTTATGCCGTTGTCATAGTAGGGATTGTGCGAGGCGGTTATCATAACACCGCAGTCGAAGCCGTCGGTCAAGGTTATATAAGACACGCTGGGTGTGGTCGTTACGTGCAGCAGATATACGTCCGCGCCCGACGCCGCGAGACCCGCGGCTATGGAATATTCGAGCATATAGCTCGAGAGGCGGGTGTCCTTACCTATCGCGACTCGCGGTCTTCCTCCGCTCCTTGTCTTCAAGTAGTATCCTAAGTAACGTCCTGTTTTAAATGCTTCGGTTGCCGTGAGAGTAACTCCCGCCTCACCCCTGAAGCCGTCTGTACCGAAATATTTACCCATACGCTATCCGCATCGCCGCGCTTGGATTTAATAGAAGTATTAACGCGGAGATCTAAAGATCATCTTGCCTCGCACAAATCGCTCATCCATCGACATATATTATCGGGAAAGGTCGAAAAATATGACAAAACAAAGATTTTGCACGTCATTGTACCGAAATACTCTGAAAGTACATTAGTATTGTATGCGGCGGCGGTGAAGTGGTGAGGATCGTATGGGTGATTATTTTAAGTATAGGCACTTATGATAATGGACACATTCCAAAACGATAGTTCAGCGGAGCTCCGCTCACATAACAAAAAACCGACCGCAAGGGTCGGCGGAGGAAGCCGGGTATTCGCCAGAG
>CAYWPS010000119.1:3714-4150 GCA_964460165.1 uncultured Ruminococcus sp.
TGATCCGAAAGCGGAGTTTCCTCAACCATAACAAAAAACCGACCGCAAGGGTCGGCGGAGGAAGCCGGGTATTCGCCAGAGGCGAAGATACCTGCGCTTGCCGCTTACGAGCGAGCTCGACGCGCTCTGCGCGAGGTATGCGAACCAGCAGCACATTGCCAAAAGGCAAGTGCCTGATCCGAAAGCGGAGTTTCCTCAACCATAACAAAAAACCGACCGCAAGGGTCGGTTTCTTGTTATGGTGGGGGAAGCTGGATTCGGACCAGCGAAGTCAGTGACAACAGATTTACAGTCTGCCCCCTTTGGCCGCTCGGGAATTCCCCCATATAAGCTGGAGCTGGTGAACGGAGTCGAACCATCAACCTGCTGATTACAAATCAGCTGCTCTGCCATTGAGCCACACCAGCGTGCTGAACAGTCAATATTATAGCAGAAA
>CAYWPS010000120.1:0-4142 GCA_964460165.1 uncultured Ruminococcus sp.
GGGCTGTCACATTTGGTAAAACCGAAAAAGTCCGAAAAACAACAAAAAAGACTCAAATACGGCAAAAGAACGTAAATGAGACAGAATAATGATGAAATCCTGCGGATCTCTTCGAATGTATGGACTTTTTCTACCTCCGTTTTCAAGGCTCGGCGTATGTTAATACGCCTCTCGCCTTGAACAACGAAGCTTTTTCCTCAAATCTGCCTACCCACTATCAAACTTTTGGGGCTGTCTCAATTTTTGCATTTGAGACAGCCCTTTTGAATATTATTATTTACATTTTGCAGCAATTTTCTTATATACCGAATATTCTCCCGCTTTCCCTGTATTCGATACTCCGATTAAAAAACCGTTCACCTTTATCCTTTTTGGAAGGTCAAGCGAAAGGATCATTTCATACATCCGTCCAAGTGCCGCGATATCCTCATCGATGAACAGAGTTGAATGAAATTTAAAGTCACGGTCAAATTCGTGCTGCGGTACGCCATATCTTTCCCACAGCATCTCATCGAGCTCGCGGTGAAGTCTTTTAAGCGATTCATTTTCCGGAAAACGAAGCCACAAAACAGAGCCGCAGAGCTCGGGTACAGCCTCCGTCACCTCAAATGGAGAAACGCCGGACAGATAGTCCGAAACGGCTTCTATAACTTCTTCGGTTACGACATCGGCAACCTCAAATGAAATCTTCAGCGATACGTGCTGCGGTAAGGAAAATGCGACCTCGCTAAGCTGTAAGGATCTATTATAATCACGGCAGGCGTCTCTGAAAAAAGCAAGGGGGCCGCTCAGATCGCACGCTATCCAAATATACATTTTTTCTCCTTCCATCATAGTGACACAGCTCGCCATCCCTTATCCCCTGCTCTCTTTTTAGTGAAGAAAGGGGTTGGCGGCAGGTACGTTCTTGCTCATCTCTTTCAGTAAAAATCCGTCAGGATAAAATATCCGCTATCCCTAAGAGCGATGTAAAGCTCTTTGCAAAGCGATATCCTCTCATCCTTTGTAAATGGTGAGAGCATAGGTGTCTCAAATGTTACTTTACCATAATTCTATCACAATCAACTCGGTTTTGCAATGCGTTGCGGATAAAATTTCAGACGATATTCAATTATATAAAAAACATTGACAAAGCTCGCACGTTATGCTAAAATTAACCCATCATAAATATTTTAAGGAGCTAAAAATGAGAGAATACAGCCTTTTAAAGCAAAACGATCCCGAGATCTACGCGGCGGTTATGAACGAAACGGCGAGGCAGCGTAATAAGATCGAGCTTATAGCATCCGAAAACTTCGTCTCCGAGACGGTAATGGAGGCAAATGGCACTACCCTCACCAATAAGTACGCCGAGGGATATCCCTCGAAAAGATATTACGGCGGCTGCGAGTACGTGGACGTAGTAGAGAGCATCGCTATCGAACGAGCAAAAAAGCTTTTCGGCGCGGGCTACGCAAACGTACAGCCTCACTCCGGCGCTCAGGCTAATATGGCGGTATTCTTCGCCCTGCTACAGCCCGGTGACACCGTGCTTTCCATGAGTCTTGCCCACGGCGGTCACCTCTCTCACGGCTCGCCGGTAAACATGTCCGGTAAGTATTGGAACATAGTGCCCTACGGCGTAAGCGAGGATACCGAGACCATCGACTACGACGAGGTAAGAAGACTTGCGCTTGAATGTAAGCCCAGGCTTATTCTCGCAGGCGCTTCCGCATATCCGAGAATCATTGATTTCAAGAAATTCTCCGAGATCGCAAAGGAGGTCGGCGCATATCTGCTCGTAGATATGGCTCATATCGCCGGACTTGTCGCAGCGGGCAAGCATCCCTCCCCCATTCCCTACGCTGACATTACGACCACTACAACGCATAAGACGTTGAGGGGTCCCCGCGGCGGTCTTATCCTTACCAACGACGAGAATATCGCGAAGGCTATTAACAAGGCTATCTTCCCAGGAATTCAGGGCGGTCCTCTCATGCATACGATAGCTGCTAAGGCTGTCTGCTTCGGAGAGGCACTTAAGCCGGAGTTCACCGAATACGCGGAGCGCGTAGTCGCCAACACCGCCGCTCTGGCTGAGGGACTCATCTCCGAGGGCTTCCGTCTCGTTTCGGGCGGCACGGATAACCACCTCCTGCTCGTTGACCTCTCGGGTATGAAGATAGATACCGGTAAGGAAGCCGAGCGTCTTCTCGACGGGATAGGCATCACCTGCAACAAGAACTCCATCCCCGGCGATAAGCAGAAGCCCTCTGTTACCAGCGGTCTGCGTCTTGGATCGGCTGCCGTTACATCACGCGGCTTTACAGCAGAGGATATGCGCGAGGTAGCGAGGCTTATTTCTATGACACTCAACGATTTCGAAAACAATGCCGACGAGGTAAGAAGCCGCGTTGACGCACTGCTAGCCAAGTATCCGCTCTATGAATAATTCAAAAAAGACGAAGCGCGATACCGAAAAAATGTATGCGACGATGAATCCGTGGAGACTTTTCTTCATCGTCGCGCTCCCCGGTATGATCAGCATGTTCGCCATGTCGATATACAGTATCGTCGAAGGTATTTTCATTGGGCAAAGGCTTGGCGAAGGCGCTTTTGCCGCGGTCAATATAGCTATGCCGCTCGTAATGATCAACTTTTCGCTTGCCGATCTTATTGGCGTAGGCGCATCCGTGCCGATCTCTATCGCGCTGGGAAAGAAGGATCATGAAACGGCAAACAACGTGTTCTCCTGCTCGGTCATTATGATATTCATCACATCGGTAATTATGGGCACGGTAATGTTCCTTGCGGCTGATCCGCTTTGCCGTATGATGGGCGCGGATAACGAGTTGCTAGATACCTCCGTGAGATATCTGAGAACGGTTGCGCTTTGCAGTCCGCTTACTACGATCTTCTTTGCAATGGACAACTACTTACGTATAAGCGGATACGTGAAGACGAGCATGGCTATAAATATCGGCTCTAACATTGCTACCATTGGTCTGCTCACACTGTTTCTCATCGGCTTCAATATGGATGTCGTAGGCTCCGCACTTGCAACATCGATATCTATGTGTCTTTGCTCAATCGTAGCGATCATGCCGTTTTTGCGCCATAAAACCCTACTAAAGTTTACAAAACCAAGGTTTAACCGAGGCATGTTCAAGGAAATTGCCGCTTGCGGCTCCCCTGTATTTCTCAACAACATAGCAGGACGCGTAACCTCTATACTTATGAATATTTCTCTGATGACGCTCGGCGCTAAGGCGTTTGGCGCCGGCGGAGGAACGACAGCCGTCGCGGTGTACGCTGTCCTGATGTACGCCAGCGATTTTTGTTGGCCGTTGCTCTACGGTATCAGCGATTCACTCTCGCCCGCCATCGGATATAACTGGGGCGCGGGTAGCTATGACCGGGTAAAGAAGATAGTGAAATGCGCCTACACGGGAACGGCGGTGATCGGTCTTATCTCAACATCTCTCCTGTTCTTCTTCCCCTCTGCTATCGCGGCGATGTTTGCTAAGGCGGACGATGCGTTGCTGCTTGCGGAGTCGACCCGCGCGATCAGAATATTCTGCTTCGCTTACCTATTCAGATGGTTTGTCGTTACGACGCAAGGCTTCCTCAGCGCGATCGAAAAGCCTCTGCTCGCGGCTGTTATGTCGCTTTCGGTAGCTTTGGTCTTCCCCGTTATTATCCTTGGAGCTCTGTGGAGCTTTGGACTCGACGGCATATGGGTAAACTTCGTTGGTGTTAATCTGTGCTCCGCGATTCTAGGCGCTGTACTATTAACGATAGTCGGACGGGAGATCAGAAGAAAGACAGCAGAAATTTAATTTTTAGCGGTACAAATTGATTGAACCTGTTTTTGTTGAAATTTGGTGTAGACAAAATCCTTTTGTTGCGGTATACCGAAGTAATCCCTTGTAAAGAAAAATACGAACCTCGATTGCCCAAGGTTCGTATTATTCCTGTTTGGTGCACCATAAAGAAACCATAATATTGATACGAAAAATATCGGTATTATGGCTTTTTTATTGCCAAAATAGGGGTGTTTTGCCCTTTTTCATAGGTTTTATAGCAAAAATTGAGGCTTGCCGGGGGGCGTCCTTGCATGCCTTGTTTGTTTTTAACGGTAAAAAGCAAATCGTTCACTTTAT
>CAYWPS010000121.1:0-4099 GCA_964460165.1 uncultured Ruminococcus sp.
ACGTCATCATGCTTATTCTTGCCAGCCATAGTATAGCTGCACAGCATGTCCATAAGCCGTCCATAGTCTGTATTTCGCTTGTACATGCTTTCATCCTTAAATATGAAGTGTTCTTTTACGAAAGCACTATTGACTATGATTTTCGTTTCCTTATTGGATGTGGTGTATTTCGTCGTAATATGTGTGCGTCCGTTCTTTTTCTTTACCTCTTCCTGTATCTTTTGCGCAATCCTTCCGCCGGCACTGTTGCTTTCGAATCTGCACAGGTGTACTCCGTTTCGTAGCAGTATCTCCGACAGCCTTGCATCCACAACGTCCGGCAACCCGTTGTCGCACACGCAATCCGCTATGTAATAGTCATGCCCGTATACATAGGCAACAGGTAATACCGCATAGTCATTGCCCTTGTCCTTTGTATCACACACAGCTATGATTGCATCCGGATCGCGGTCCGGAAGTTCAAAGTACCTGCGCAGTTCATCTGCATCATAAAGCAGACCTTCACGCTCTATCGGATGGTTCATATACAAAGCCTTCCAGTTCACAGGGTCCATGATCTCTCGCTGTTCCTTGTAAAACTTTGTGCTGAACCCAACACCATAAGCATAGTCGAAGTTACTCTCGTCATTTTCATTCATAGCAGGAATCACCATGAATTTTGCACGGTCATCCTTCTCGTATTCGCGCTCCAATCGCCCGATTACATCATGAACCGACCAACGGGTTGCTATATGCAATTCACGGCACGCTGCACCAATTTTTCTCTGACGCAGATCCGTAGTATACGTTTCCCAGAGTTTGTCCAGCCTGTCCTTGGAAAGCGCGACCTCAATACCACTTACCAGGTCATCGCAGTACAGCAACGTGGCAGCACGGTACAAACCGGCATTGCCGGTGCCTATAGATGTAAACTCAAGCGTCTCAAATCGCTTGCGGGTGCCCAAGTCTATTCTGCAATCCTTCGCGTTGGTGTTGCTTACGTTCACATAAGGGAACACATCATGCCATAAATACTCGCCGTTTCCATCAAATATACGCAGACATTCATCATAGACTCCGCGAACAAATGCATTGCTATGGCTACCAGTCAACATAGGCTTATCTGGAATCTTTCCAGCCATCCACGTCAGATAGAATATTGCCAGCGTTGTCTTGCCGGAACCAGGCGGCATACTTATGGCTAGCAAATCCAGTTTATCGTCCGCAAGGCCCTGTAGTGCATTTACAACCTGCTTCAACACCGCCCTTCTCGGCATATAGAAGCGTTTCTCGGGGTCTCTGTTCCATTCTATATACTGTAAGTAGCTGTCAAAATCGTCCTGCGCAGCAGCCAACAGAACGCTCTTGTGCAATCCCATAAGACGCTGCGCAGTTTCCAGTTTTCCATTCATGAGCAAATCTGGTACGGTTGCCCCGATCTGCTCCGATTCCCATTTCAGTGCTTCAAGACCGTCTTCACGGTCGCTCTTTATTGCTTCTCGCGCCACTAAATACAGGTCTTCATAGGCCTGATACTCGTAAGGCGCACTTTTTATTTTTCCCGTGATTTTCGGAATCAGATTTTTCATATAAAAACATGCCCTCCATCACACACGATGGTACTATACAGCATCTAGGTTATACAGTAATTATATGCAAATTCACCGCTGTGTATTCTTCCATATGCGTCCAGAAATAAAAAAATCGCACCGTTATAAGCTGGTCAAAACAGAACAGTCCATAACAGTGCAATATATCGCCATTTTAAATGGCGCCGTTAATTAAGCTCTTATCATATTCCTCAACCTTGGCCAGAACATTAATGTACAAATCTGGGTAATCGTTCTTCATGTCACCGATTACATTTGTCACAGCAGCAGAGTGCACAGTTGTACGTTTGTGTGTTCTTACATAAGATATGCAGTTTAAGCAAAGGTTAGGATATACACTGGGGTCTATTTTTATATCATATTCAGGGTCTAAATTTGCCTGAATAGTTACTCTGGAGATCGGAAGTACCGTATAGTCATTGTTTCGTAAATCTCCCAGAATCAACACTGGCCTTCTCTTAAACGAATTGCGCTGAGTTCTCCTGTCGTAATACGGAGTTACCGATATGCAAACCTTACCAATCACACGAGTGCCTCCGCGTCTTCAAATTCGTCATAGTACATATCCCACACCGAATCATACGGCCTCACTTTCTCCGCATCCTTCCGAATGTCGTTCAGTTTCAGCCTTTCTCTTCCAATATCTCCAGCAGACAGGCCAACTCTGGAGTTTCTCCAGGAAATCTCTTTATGGGAAAGCTGGCTAAGTTTCCATGTAGCAATGCCGCCGTACTGATGTACTATGTTATTCACAATGTACTTGCTCTCGCTGGATATATCCCCATCCGAATCAAGAACACCATCATCCGTGAAACTGCCTCTCAACTCTCTGGATACAGGTCCATATTTCCAGCCTTCAAACTCGCCATCAAATAACGGGGCGTTCGTAATGGCCAGCGACTCACGCTGTGCAAAATATAGCAGCTTGTGAAGCTTCATTTCATCTATTACTTCACCGCTTACTTCTTTATATCTCGTAAACATGTACTGCGCTACATTAAGTATCTTCTCCATCATCATAACTCCTTTCTTTAGAGTTTATGCCGCTCACGACTACATAATACCACGCGCCACAAAACTATGTCAATCTTACAATACTCACAGTTAATGCCACTACTCATCTCCGCTTGAAAGCAAACAGTACAGCAGAAATATAACCAGTACTATCACGCCTATTATCGCTGAGTATCCTAGTACAAATAACCCTCCGCCTATCGCTATCAGCCATGTTATATAGGTGTCGGCAATGGATGGTTTCTTGCTCATGCGTTTGGCTCCGTTTCGTTGTTACAAGGAGTTATAGTCCGCTGGTGTCGTTGTTGCCGTAGAGCGTAGATTCTGCTGCAAGTTTTTCTCGTTTACGAGCCTCAACATTTTTAGATATCCACGAGTCTCCATACCTCGATATGTACATTACCTCTATCGTACTTGGGAAATAAGAGTCTTCTCCCTTATCAGTGCTTTTAAGCACCAGCCACGATGTGTTTACATCCGACTCCCAAATCATATATCTAGTGTCTTTGGTGTCGTTAATTGATATAACACTATCGTCCGAAAAGTTTGCATACACGTATTCACTGCGTAGCCCTGTGTCTTCTCCATAAACCGTTTTTAGCTTTCTCGCCATGTCTTCAAACATGGCTTCTGGGTTTTCGCTTTCAAATGTGTATACCGCAGAAAACAACCTCGATTGTTTTTCGTCATGAATCATTGTATATTCATCGTCGCACGGATATAAAAACTGAAGGGTAATTGCTGAAACTGGATATCCTGCGACATCCATGTCTGGCACATAAGTCGCCAGCATTGCTCCGATACCTTGATAATTGTCCCATGGGAAACTTGTGCCCTCTTCGCATATAACCGCCTTTGGAGGATTAATTATCAAATACTCATCGTCTGCTATAGCTTCGGTATCTATTCCATGTTCTTCTTTTAGTTTTCTTTGCGCCTCAGCGAGTGTGCATCCAAACTCAAGCCCCAACATCGTTATTGATTCATGGGTGATGTTATACGTCTTTTCCCCAAAGGCAAAAAAGCTTAGCAGCAAAACAACCGCCATAATTACAACCAGTGATCGCTTCATAACGGCCCCTCCTTTTATGGTTATGTAAACTTAGTTTATCACGTATGCAAATAAATGTAAATACTAAGCTAGTTCACGAATGCGTCTGTTCCAAGTTGACCTGCTGATGTTCAGTTCCTTGCAACATTGCGCAACTGTCATAAGACCACTTTTGTGTTTCTGTAGATAATCTTCAAAACCATATATTTCCAGACGTTTGCGACCTTCACGCCAGTTAGGATCAGATGCCCTTTTTGCAGCTTTCCCCGATGACGTACGGTCTGCGATCATATCTCGCTCAAACTGTGCAAATGACAGCAGTACGTTATACATTAGGGTGCTTGTAGGGCTTCCATCAAACTTCATCATGTTTAAGATGTTCAGGCTTACTCCGCGCTGCATGAATTCTTCTATTATCTCTATCCCGTCATGGACGCTTCTGGCC
>CAYWPS010000122.1:0-3913 GCA_964460165.1 uncultured Ruminococcus sp.
GCCCTCAAGTACTTATAAGATTTTAGGATAGTAAAACAAAAAAGTGCTATCGCAGTTACCACTGAAATAAGATTTATCCATTGCTCAAGAATGTAGTCTATTTTTACACTTGATAAGATGAAAGGCAAAAAAGCTATTATTAATGCAAAACAATAAATGATAGGAAATAAAACAGTTGATATCTTATCTTTTTTATGCACGATTGTCAGCATTCTTTTTATTTTTTCAACGTCACCGATCTCATCACAAGCACGCTTGAATGCATCCTGCTCATTTGAGCCACTTATCATATAATGATATACTGCGTCTTCGATATGAGAAATAAACTCCGACTTTATTGATTCTTGCTTTTTAATCGGTCGGATATCATGCGTTATATGTGCGGCATAAGCTTCAATTTCTTTTTGAATATCAAAATCCGAATTATCCATATTAATTCTCCTTTAATATTGCATCGACAGCCTTAGAGAATACTCTCCATTCCTCTATCTGCGCAGCAAGATTAACCCTTCCGAGAGAAGTTATTGAATAATACTTTCTAAGTCTGCCCTGCTCACTTATTTTAGAGTAAGACTTTATCAAACCGTCCTTCTCCAATGTGTGCAATATAGGATATAAAGTACCTTCATTCAATTTAAACGTTTCACCTGAATCAGCATAAAGCTCCTGTGTGATCTGATATCCGTACGCATCTTCCTTTGATATTATCTTGAGAATCATAATTGCGGTACTTCCCTTTAATAATTCTTTTCTTATTCTCATGTTTCTACTCCTTTTTATACATCGTAAATCTATGTATATGGTAACACAATGCATACTCATTGTCAATACTTTTTTGAAAAAACAACGCTAAAACGATAAAAAAGACCGATTTTACCCTGCTTTGTGGGTAAAATCGGTCTTTTTCTGTTATGAAAGTTTGTCTGCGAGCTTTACAAATTCCTCGGTGGAAAGGCGTTCGCCGCGGACGGTATCGGTGTGTCCTATCGCGCGGATTGCTTCGAGGACGGTATCCTTTGAATACGGGAGCTTGGCGCAGACTGCATTTTGCAGAGTCTTTCTGCGCATCTCAAACGCCGCCTTGATAAGGTCGCGGAAGAGCTTCTCGTTCTTGGGGGTGTACTTAGGATCGCGGTAGAGGTCTATTCTGACTACTGCGCTGTCTACCTTAGGCGCGGGAACGAAGCAGCCTGCGCTGACCTTAAAGAGCTTCTTTGCCTCTCCGTAATAGCCGAGAACCGCGGTAATTGCACCGTAATCAGAGCTTCCGGGCTTGGCAACAAGCCTCGCAGCAACCTCGTTCTGTATCATAATGGTGATAGAGGTGAACTTTACACCCGATTCAAGCAGGCGCATAAGTATGGGTGTCGTGATGTAATACGGCAGATTTGCGCATACGGCAACCGGCATTCCCTCGGAATACTCGTCAACAAGCGCCTGAAGGTCAACCTTCATAATATCGTCGTTGATCACGGTGACGTTATCATATTCCGACATAGTTCTACTAAGAACAGGAATAAGTCCCCTATCAATCTCGACTGCGACTACCTTTTTATATCTTATGGCTAACTCCTGAGTAAGACAACCGATACCGGGACCTATCTCAAGTATCATACTCTCTTGGTTATCGGTGCAATTATCCGCAATGTCCTCGGGAATGATTCTATTGGTAAGGAAGTTTTGTCCAAACTCCTTGCGGAAGGTTATTCCCGCATCGGCCATAAGCTCGCGTATCACAGAAAGGTTACATAAATCCATAATAAACCTCTTTTTCTTTTTAACGCTATGATTATATCATATAAAGCGGTGATTTGTCAATGTTCTTTAGGACTATATGCTTATTTTAAATTAGTTTTTGGTAAAATAAAAATATTACATAAGTCTATTGACAAACCTAAGGAAAAGTGGTAAAATATCAAGGTAATGCTGGAATGGCGCAGTGGTAGCGCAATTGATTCGTAATCAATAGGCCGTGGGTTCAAATCCCATTTCCAGCTCCAAAAAACCGACGAGTCTTATCCTTGTCGGTTTTTTGTTTTATTTTCGTAAAAGAGGTTTGTTATGGATCTATGTAACCTTTCGGTTATTCGTGAGCTTATGGCAGATGCGGGGATAACCTTCAGAAAGGAGTTCGGACAGAACTTCCTTACCAACCGTATTATTCCCGAGGATATCGCGGATAATTGCACGGATAATGTTGAAAGCATGATACTTGAGATAGGACCGGGTATAGGTTGTCTCACTCAGGAGCTTGCTAT
This sequence comes from uncultured Ruminococcus sp., assembly GCA_964460165.1. Taxonomy (GTDB): domain Bacteria; phylum Bacillota; class Clostridia; order Oscillospirales; family CAG-272; genus UBA1740. Next base: position 2,259 of record CAYWPS010000122.1, read on the forward strand.
AAGATATAAGAAGGTGGTCGCGGTCGAAATAGATAAGGGCTTGATTCCTGTTCTTAACAGAACAATGTCAGGATATGATAACGTTACGGTCATCAACGATGATATTATGAAGGTTGATCTTCGGACTCTCGTTGATGAGTATTCCGATGGAATGCCCGTTGCCGTATGCGCTAATCTGCCGTATTACATAACGACTCCTATTCTTATGCGCCTTCTTGAATCGGGAGTAAGGTTTACCTCCATCACCGTTATGATACAGAATGAGGTTGCCGCAAGACTCGTTGCCAAGCCGGGCAGCTCCGACTACGGCGCAATTACCGCCGTTCTCGGCTATTACGGAGAGACGAGAAAGCTCTTTAAGGTCAGTGCGGGATGCTTCGTTCCCGCGCCAAAGGTTGACAGCGCGGTCGTAAGGATCGACCTTTACCGCGAGCCTAAGTATTCGCCCAAAAATGAAAAGCTTTTTCGCGATCTTATCAAGGCGGCGTTTGAAATGCGCAGAAAGACCTTGCAGAACGCCGTATGCGCCAAGCTTCCGTACTCAAAGGAGACCGTTCTTGAAGCCATCAGAGCAATAGGTCACACCGACACCGTCCGCGGCGAGCGCCTCAGCACCGAGGATTTTGTAAAGCTTGCCGACGAGCTTGCGTAAAACCCGCCGTTGTAATCCGCGAGCGGAAAAAAGATTAATATAAAGAACCGCCCGTTGAGCATAAAAAGCTCTCGGGCGGTTCTTGTCGCTCTGCGACAAATTTATTCATTTTGCGCATGAACCGGCAGCGAATGTCATTGCGACTCTGCCGCATTTAACCATAACCTTTCGGAGGTGGAATTAATGCGAAAACTCGTTTTTTACCTCAGCCGCGCCTCCAGTAGTGTAAGTAGTGTGTTGATGTAAGATACAGCGCCGCGGTTTCGGGATCTGCAAGATCGCTTGCCGAAATGTCCCTTCCGCTTGTAGCGGAAGAATTCGACGAGTACCACCATCCGTTTGTGTTTTCGAATGTCACGCTCGTAAGACTCGAGCAACCAAAGAACGCATAATCGCCGATGCTCGTTACGCCATTACCGATAGTTACGCTCGTAAGGCTTGTACAATTATAGAACGCACTTTCGCCAATGCTCGTTACGCTATCCGGTATAGTTACGCTCGTAAGGCTTGAGCACCGGTAGAACGCATAATCATAGATCTCATAGCTTTCACCGTTATAATTCTCGGGGAGCGTAAGCTCGGTATCTTTACCTACATAGCCAACCAAATAATTAACGCCGCCGTAGGAATAGAACAAGTATCCGTCTTTGTTTATTATCTTGCTATTCCCGGAATGTACTTCTTTCGCGTAATAGCCTACGTATCCGTTATACGAAGAGCCTGCCGTAATATTAAGCGAGGACTTGTTTATTACCTCAACAAGCTTACAGCAACCACGGAACGCTTCATCGCCGATGCTTGTAACACTGTTCGGGATAACAATGCTCGTAAGGCTTGAGCAACCACGGAACGCTTCATCGCCGATGCTTGTTACGCTATCCGGTATAGTTACGCTCGTAAGGCTTGTGCATCTATAGAACGTATTATCACCAATGCTGGTAACGCCATTACCGATAGTTACGCTCGTAAGGCTTGAGCACCAGGCGAACGCGTCTTTGCCAAT
>CAYWPS010000123.1:0-3833 GCA_964460165.1 uncultured Ruminococcus sp.
CGACAAGAGGTGCCTGCATCGGCCACGTCACCCCCGAAGCCGCATCGGGCGGTATGATCGGTGTGGTTGAGGACGGTGATGTCATCTCTATCAACATTCCTGAAAACACCATTGAATTGAAGGTGGACGCCGATATCCTTACTGAGCGTATGAAGAATTTCGTGCCCAAGAAAAAAGAGCTTTCAGGCTATCTCAAACGCTATGCGGCTTTGGTATCGGGCGGCGCATCGGGGGCGATTCTTAACTGATATGAAAGAACTCAAGGATAAAATATCTACCCTCTGTGTTTTTCGTGACCTGCTTTCGGACGAGGTGCTTGATGCGCTGTTTTCTCACATCAAGCATCCCTCCGTGGCAAGCTATGTCGATTTTGTGGCACGACTTTATAAGGCAAACGGCGGAGATCTTGGCGAATATATAAAAGAGCTTTGCCGGAACAGCGAAAACGTATACGTCAAAACCGTCGCTTCGGGTAAGATGATCCCGAAATATTTACAGGAAGCCCTTGAATCCGAGCTTGATATCCTGGAGGAGGTCACTCTGCTCAATAAAGAGACGCTGACCGCTCCTCTGAAATACGCGGGATTTCTGCCCGACTTTCGGGCGACAAAACTTCGACTCAAGGAGATCTATCTCCACAGAGCTGAGAATATCGGCAAATTCGGTTACGGAGTTTACGCGAAAAACCGTATGTTTTGCACAAATGAGCAAGGGACGCTCGTTCCCGTGCTGCATCCAGACAAAACCGAGCTTTCTGATCTTGTTGATTACGAGCGTGAGCGAAAGATCGTAATGGATAATACCGAGGCTCTGCTTGCGGGTAAGCCCGCCGCAAACATTTTGCTGACGGGGGATGCCGGTACGGGAAAATCTTCCACCGTAAAAGCGGTAGCCAATGCACTCTTTGGCGAGGGTCTTCGGATCGTTGAAATTCGAAAGGATCAGCTCCGCCTCATCCCCAAGGTGCTGGACGAGCTTTCGCAAAATCCGCTTAAGTTCATTCTGTTTATCGATGATCTCTCGTTTTTGAAGGACGACGATAACTTCAATGCGCTCAAAGCGGTGCTGGAGGGCTCGGTCACGGCAAGATCAAGCAACGTGGTCATATACGCGACAAGCAACCGCCGTCATATCATCAAGGAAACCTTTTCCGACCGTGATGGGGATGACGTCCACCGTAACGATACCATGCAGGAGCTGGTCTCTCTGTCGGAGCGTTTTGGAATACACGTCACCTTCTCAAGGCCAAACAAAGAAACCTATTTGCATATCGTTCACCGCTTGGCAGAGAAAAACAACATCAATATGCCGAGGAACGAGCTTGATCTGCTCGCCGAGCGCTTTGCCCTCGAGCGCGGCGGCAGATCGGCACGGCTTGCCAAACAGTTTATTGACAGAATCCTTGCGAGGTAAGAGATAATGTATTTTGACGATCTTAAGATCGGTATGGCGGTAGAGATCGCACCCGCCGTTATCGAAAAAGAAAAAATGGTGGCGTTTGCCCGCGATTACGATAACATCCCTCTCCACACCGACGAGGACTATGCCAAGAAAACGCCCTTCGGCAAGCTGATCGCCCCCGGTGTCATGTCCTTTATGTCGGTCTGGGCAAAATATCTTGAAGTCGATTTCTTCGGTGACGAATTGCTTGCGGGAAAGTCCACCAGGATCGAATGGTTGAAGCCCGTTTTTGCAGAGGATGTTTTAACGGGAACGGCTACCGTGACGAACCTCATCAAACGAAGCGCACGAAACGGACTTGTTGAGATCACGATCCAAGCGTTCAACCAAAACGGTATTCTCGTATTGACAGACATAACCGAAGCAATCGTTAAATGTAAGCCTGTATAGCAGAAAAGGCCGGAAAAAGCAAAAACGGCCGGAAAAAGATATTCGGATCGCATGGGGTTATGAGGATAAGCAAGTTCAAGCGGCGTTGGCACTGCCAACGCAAGTCACATCAGACCAAAATCGGAGGTTCAATCAAACCTCCGATTTTCTTTTATTTTCTCGCAAATCCTCGCAAAATCTCGCGTTTTCGCGATAATCATAAGGGGCTTGTTCCTCCCTGCTCCCGGGGTTAAAACAAGCCCTTTTTTCGCCTTTGACCACACGTTTGACCACTTGCGGAGATTTTTAAATATTTTTTGGCAACACCTCTTGACAAATTGGCAAGTTGGTGGTATAATACTTGCAGAATGCACAAGATGCATCGTAGAGCCAGAGCCAGAGCCTTTGAGCCAGAGCCAGAGCCGGAAAGGAATATTACCATGAGCAAAGACTTAGGTAATCGAATAGCTGAAATGCTATCAAAAAGAGGAATTACACAAAAAGAATTGGCATCAACCATCGGTGTTACAGAGGCGGTTATTTCGAGATATGTTTCCGGAGAGAGAGATCCAAAACCCGAAACCATTGCGAATATCGCAACCGCTTTACGCACTACATCGGATTATCTTCTTGGTATTGAAAATGAAGAATTCGATCACGTAAGAATTCGTCGTATCATTGCCAGAAATGCGTCACAAATGACACAGCAAGAAAAGAAGGATTTAATTGATGCTCTATTCGGGGAGGATTAATGGCTGATATCAAACTCTCTTCGCGACGCTGCGAAGAAATCAAGAAAATTGTTGTTGAAATGTTCGTTAAATATGGCGTTTGTTGTGTTCCTATCAACGGATTTGAAATTGCATCGAAAATGGGCGTTACTGTAATTCCCTATTCTGCTTTTCCACCGCAAAAACGCGCTCTACTGTTAAAGAAAAGCGAAGACGGTTTTTCTGTTGAGAAAACCGCAGGAGAGTGGTATATCTACTACAACGATGAAAAAGGTTATCGCCGTATTAACAACACCATTATGCACGAGATTGGTCACATCGTACTTGACCATACAGAAGATAGTGAGCTTGCAGAAAAGGAAGTGAATTTCTTTGCAAAATATGCTCTCGTACCTCCTGTTCTTGTTCACAAACTTGAAATCAACTCCCCACTTCAAATAGTGAGATTGTTTGATGTCAGTTTTGAAGCAGCAAAGTATGCGTTCGATTATTATCAAAAATGGTTGGAATTTGGCGGTTCCGACTATACAAGATACGAACTCATCACACTTGAGCTTTTCAAAAACGTTGGTTAAGAAAGGCGGTGGGAACATTGATTGTTTTTTATAAGCAAAAAAGCACTTCGTAGATTGTTGGCGCAATCCAGAAATGCTTTTTGCTCGCCGGATATGATATAATCAATCCAACGTGGTGGTTAGATTATTATATCATATCCTTTCTCGGTTGTCAATGGGCAACCGTTCAAAAAAATATTTTTTAGAAAGGATGTGATCATTATAAAACACATCATCGACGACGGCTTTAACGCCGAACTTGTTTCTCACGCTTTCTTTGACGGGCTCTTGGAAATACCTATTATTGACAAGCCCAAAGAAATTGTTATTCCATCCGCACTCATTCCCTTCACTCAAATGAAGAGAAGCGATACAAAATCAGAGGCGGTTCATTTTTATGAACACGACAAAAGGTTCTCTGATGTACTTACCTGCACAAAAGAACTGCTTCCGGAGATTTCGAAGTTCTCAGCGGTCATTTCACCAGATTGCTCTCTATACCGTGATATGCCGTTGTGCTTGCAAATTGCAAACACATATATGAATCGCGCAGTAGGACATTATCTGCAATCTCAAGGATTATATGTTATCCCGAATATCCGTTGGGGAGATGAACGAAGTTTTACGACAGTTGAGCTGCCTGAAAAATTCGCATTTCTCGGCGCTCCGAAAAACAGTATTGTGTCTATTGGCACATACGGCTGTATTCAAAGTCGAG
>CAYWPS010000124.1:0-3804 GCA_964460165.1 uncultured Ruminococcus sp.
ACTGGCACTCCTCCAAGCCCTTCCAGGGTGACTACACCGAGGAATATCAGTCCTATTATCACGAGGAGCTCATCAAGCAGCTCTTTACGAGAAAGTATATGTGGGCGACTCACGTATGGAATATGTTTGACTTCGGCGCGGACGCAAGAGCAGAGGGCGGCGAGAACGGACAGAACCACAAGGGTCTCGTAACTATGGACAGAAAGTACAAGAAGGACTCCTTCTACGCCTACAAGGCATGGCTCAGAAGCCCCGAGGACGCTCCCTTCGTCCACATCTGCTCCAAGAGATATACCGACAGAGTCGAGGACGTAACCAAGGTCACCGTCTACTCCAATCTGCCCGAGGTAGAGCTCTTTGCTAACGGAGAGTCGCTCGGCAAAAAGACCGCTCCCGACCACTTCTTCTACTTCGACGTAAAGAACGTTGGTCAGACCAAGCTCGAGGCAGTTGCCGGCGAGTGCCGCGACGAGTCCCTGATCCGCAAGGTCGAAACTCCCAACGAGGACTACATTCTCAAGGAGCAGGGCGCGATCCTCAACTGGTTCGATATCGACGCTCCCGAGGGAAGATACTCCCTGAACGACAAGATCTCCGACATCATGAAGTCCTTGTTCGGCAAGCTTTGGTTTGTAAAAACCATGTTAAGCATAAAGAAGCAGATGCCCAAGAACAAGAACGGCAAGACGGAAGCGGCAGGCTTCGAGGTCGGCGAGGGCCTTATGGAAATGATGGGAAGCTTCACCGTTCTCCGTCTCTCCTCCATGATGGGTATGGCTAACGTAAGCTTCACCAAGGAGCAGCTTCTCAAGATGAACAAGCAGCTTAACAGGATCAGAAAGCCGAAGGCACTGCGTTAAGCGCATAGCATAGCTATGATTGCCCAGATGGCAAGATATTGTTACTTTTTTCAAAACTACATTTAATAAAGTACGAGCCCGAGAGAATTTTGGTGCAGATTCGTCGTTATTTGACCCGAAGGCGTAGTGACCTACGCCGAGCTTGGTCAAAAACTGCGGATATGCGCAAAATTGGTGAGGGCAGAAAGAGATGATAAAGCATATGAACATGAAAATGAGCTTCAGATGGTACGGTGAATCCGATCCCATCTCACTCCGGTATATTTCCCAGATCCCCGGTATGCGTTCGATCGTTTCTGCGGTTTACGACGTTAAGCCCGGTGAGGTATGGGGCGAGGAAAGCCTCGCAAGGATGAAGAAGCAGTGCGAGGACAACGGCCTCGTATTCGACGTTGTAGAGTCTATCCCCGTACACGAGGATATCAAGCTCGGAAGAAACAACGTGGACGAGCTGCTCGAGGTATATTGCGAAAACATCAGAAGATGCGCAAAGTACGGCGTCAAGTGCGTTACCTATAACTTTATGCCCGTTTTCGACTGGACCAGGACCCAGCTCGATAAGGAAGCGAAGGACGGCTCGACCTCCCTCGTTATGTATTGGGATCAGATGAGAGGTCTTGATCCTCTCAAGGACGATATCCACCTTCCCGGTTGGGACTCCTCTTACACCCAGGACGAGGTTCGCGAGCTCATCTCCGCATACGGCGAGCTCGGCGAGGAGGGGCTCTGGAAGAATCTTGAGAAATTTCTCAAGAAGGTCATCCCCGTGGCTGAGGAGTGCGGCGTGAGAATGGCTATCCATCCCGACGATCCGCCCTACCCCATCTTCGGTATCCCGAGAATCATCACCTGCGAGGAGAACCTCGACAGATTCCTCTCTATCGTTGACTCCCCCGCAAACAGCCTCTGCCTGTGCACAGGCTCACTCGGCTGCGCAGCCTCCAACGACGTTGTGGCTATGATCAAGAAGTACGCGAAGGCAGACAGGATCGCCTTCATGCACATCCGTAACATTAAGATCATGGAGGACGGCTCCTTCGAGGAGAGAGCTCACCTCTCCAGCTGCGGATCTCTCGACGTATATGAGATCGTACGCGCACTCGTAGAGAACGGATACGACGGCTACGTCCGTCCCGACCACGGCAGAATGATCTGGGGCGAGACCGGCAAGCCCGGCTACGGTCTGTTCGACAGAGCGCTCGGTGCGACCTATATCAACGGTCTTTTCGAGGCACTTGAGAAAGAGCTTAACAAGTAATCGATAAATTAAACGCCATTACCTCAAGCTTGGGTAATGGCGTTTTTTGTTTTAAACTGATGAAAAATGACTATTTTGGTTGTCATTTGAGTATATTATAGTAGTAGATGGGTATCGCGCTCCAGCCGTGGCAGAGAGAGCCCGCATTGTCAAAATCACTCTCACCCGCCTCGGTCTCCCACACGGTATTGTTGCCCGTCTTAAGCATAGGAGAATATACGCGCTCGATGTCAGAGAGTACAAAGGGAGAGTAACGCTCCCTATCAACCAACAGAAGCGCATCATAAAGGAAGGTACGCATACTGAGCGATACATCGATAAGAGCCGGGTCGTCGGTGAGGTGCTCGGCTATCCTTCCTTGCTCCTCGACACTCGGAACGCCCGCTAAAATCGCCAAGGCATTGGTCAGCTTGGCATAATGATCGCTTCCCTCCCGTGTCTTGTAAAGTCCGCGCTCGGAGTCATAAAAATGATTATGTATAGCAAGGTTAAGAGCCTTCTTTTGCTTCTGTAACCCCTCGGTATCAAGGCATAGGCGTTCATTTATGCTTATCATACGGGATATTGCGTAGGATAGGAGAGTGTTGAGAGCGAGATCCGGGGAAAGATCCTCGCAAGCCTTCTTCTCATGCTCCCACGCCCCGATGCCGCAAAGACCGTCGGTCCACTCGTAGAAATTCCACATATCCATACCGGAAAATGGCGCGATCAGCCCTACCGTGTCGAGTTTTTCAAGAAAAACGGAGAGAACGGCTTGGATCTTCGGATAGATGCGGCGGATAAGATCTTCGTCACCGCTATACCTGAGATACTCCTCGCACGCGGTGATGAAGTGAAGCGAGAACGAGGGGATGGCAAGGTCGCGGTTTATGGGATAGCAGATGGAAAGAAGACCGTCGGGGCGGTTGTCCTCGGCTATAAGCTCAAGGTTTGCCCTCGGGAAAACGGTCTCGCCAAAGGCGTAATATCCCGCCAGCATCTGATTTCTGCTATCCATCGTATAGAGAGCCTGCTCACGCCACGGGCAGTCCTCATAGTGCTCGTGCATACAGCACTCGAGCGTATGGAGGCAGGCGTCGTATATCCTCTGCTGTATGGGAGAAAGACCGTCGGGACAGTCAAGCCGCTCCGTAGGATATATAACGCTGCGCAGCGAGATCTCGACCTCGGAAAGAGGCTCGTCGGATATGAGCTCAACGTACCGGCAGCCAAAGCGCCTAAAGGCGTTCATATAATAATTAGTCTCGCACGCCACGGGGTTATAGACGAAGCTGAAGTCGCGGTCGGCTATCACACGTCTGACGTGCCCGTCCGCGATATGCTCGCCGAAGGCTACCGTTACGGGCGAGTCGTATTCCGTTTTAAGCTTAAGGCAGATGAAGCCCACCGCCTCCTTGCCGAGATCAAAGATCCTGCCGTGAGGTGATACGGGTTCAATACCGTTTCCCGATATTTCCCTGCCCTTCAGTGTTTCACCGAACTCGGTCAGACGGCAGCTCCTCGGCCGCATCGCCGGCGCAATATCAAGCTCCGCGCTATCGCCAAAGGGGTGCTCCCGGTCGGGCTCGCCAAGCATCCACGCATCAGCGCGCTTCGCATCGTACTCAAACGTAAGTCCTAGCTGACTCGATATCCTTTTACATTTATAAGGAACGAAGGCAGGCGAGAGGCGAGAGGGCGTAGCGG
>CAYWPS010000125.1:0-3594 GCA_964460165.1 uncultured Ruminococcus sp.
AAGAAAAAATGAGAGCAAGAATAGAAGGATTTTTCTCCTTTTACTCTTGCTCTTTTCTGCTTGTAATATGGGTTTGGGCTTAGCTCATTTGCGTTTGACTAGTCAAATGCGATGCTCGCACTTAACGGTGTTTTTCAAATTCTCCGCTAAGAACATCACATATTTTGTGGCAGCTCCGTTTTTTGTGTTTTAAAACTTTGGTTTTCTATCGTAAATGCTCTTTTTATCACCGTGACGAACGCGGCATCGCTTTGCACAGCAAATCACAGCTCGCGGATAAACTCACCGATGCGCGCGAGAGCCTCTTTTATATGCGATAGGGAATAGCAATAGGATGCTCGGACGTGACCCTCGCCGCTCTCGCCAAAGGCGTCACCGGGGACGAGCGCGACCTTTTTGGAGTACAGGAGTCTTTGGCAGAACTCCTCCGAGCTGAGCCCCGTGGATCTTATCGACGGGAAGGCGTAGAACGCGCCCTTCGGCTCTCGGCATTCGAGTCCGAGGTCGTTGAAGCCCTTGACGATTATTTTGCGCCTGGCGTCGTATTCCTCTAGCATATCAGCCACAGCCTCGTCACAGCTTCTGAGCGCTTCTATCGCGGCGTACTGCGAGGTGGTCGGGGCACACATTATAGCATATTGGTGTATCTTGGTTATCTCCTTGAGTATAGGCGCCGGACCGCAGGCGTAGCCGAGTCGCCAGCCGGTCATGGAGAAGGTCTTTGAGAAGCCGTTGATAAGCACGGTCCTCTCCTTCATGCCTTCTATCGAGGCTATCGACACGTGCCTCGTGCCGCCGAAGGTCAGCTCCGCGTAGATCTCGTCGGATATGACTATTATATCCGTGTCCTTGAGCACCTCTGCGATTGCCTCAAGATCCGCTTTTTCCATAATGGCTCCCGTTGGGTTGCAGGGGTAGGGGAGTATAAGCGCCTTTGTTCTTGGCGTTATGGCGGCGATCAGCTCATCGCGGGTCAGCTTGAAGTCGTTTTCCGCCTTGGTGTTGATGATGACGGGCACACCGCCCGCAAGGCTGGTTATGGGCTCGTAGCAGACGTAGGAGGGCTGTGGGATAATAACCTCGTCGCCCGGGTTCACGATGGCTCTGACGGTCGCGTCTATCGCCTCGCTGCCGCCGACGGTGATGAGCACCTCGGAGTCCGGTTGATAGTTAACGTTGTATTTTTTGTAAACGTAAGTTTGTATTTCTTGTCTTAAAAGCTCTAAACCGCGGTTGGATGTGTACTTCGTTTTAGCGAGCTCGAGCGAGCGTATGCCCGCGGAGCGCACTACTCTCGGGGTGGGGAAGTCCGGCTCGCCCACGCCGAGTGAGATGACGTCCTTCATGGTGTTGGCGATGTCGAAGAATTTTCTTATGCCCGAGGGCTTCATATCCTTGACCGTGGCGGAGAGTATCTTCTCGTAATCGATCATAAGGATACCGCATCCCTTTCATCAAGCTCTTCGTCGGTGAGGAGCACGCCGTGATCCTTGTAGCGCCTCATTATAAATTGCGTAGAGGTCGCTGTCACCGAGTCGATCGTGGCGAGCTCCTTTGCCACGAAGGAGGACACGTCGCGGAAGGTCTTGCCGGTAACGACCACCGAAAGATCGCAGCCGCCCGACATAAGCGATACGGACTCCACCTCGGGATAGAGAGCTATCCTCTCGGCGACCTCCTCAAAGCCTCTTTCCGCCTTGGGAACGACCTTCAGCTCTATGGTGGCGCTGACGGCGTTCTCGTCGAGCCTCTCGCGGTCTATTATCGTTTTATATCCGCGTATGACGCCCGTGCTTTCCATAGCCTTGATAGCGTCGGCAACCTCCTTTTCGCTCGCTCCGATAGCGGTTGCGATATCCGCGGCGGATATTCTCGCGTCGTTTTCCATCAGCTTTAAAATTCTTTTATTCATCATTTTTCTCCCTTACCCCTTTATCCGATTGACAACAGAGGCTTCTTTAGTGTATAATAGTGGTGTATTAACTGAGGCGTGAGAGCTTTTTATATCATTCTCCCGCCATGGAGTAATTATGTATATTGTAGATACTCATTGCGACAGTCTGCTTACCGTAAACGCAGACAGAGGACTTATAAATCCTCATAATATATCGGCAAAATATCCTCAGCTCCAGCTTTTCGCGGAGTTCGTGCCTGCGGACGGCATGCCGCCCGAGTACAGACGAAAGAGGGTATTCGGTCTTCTTGACGTGTATATCTCGGAATGTCAGCGGCTCGGAATACTCCCCGTACGCGACTGCCAGGAGCTGAACTACGCCGTGGAGAACGGTATGCGCTCCTCTATACTTGCCATCGAGGGCGGCGGAGGGCTTATGCCCGATTCTGCCGAGCTTGACACGCTCTACCGCATGGGTCTGCGCGTGATGAGTCTGTGCTGGGATACCAACGAGCTTGCCACGTCCGCGTGGGACAGAGAGGACGCGGGTCTTACCGAGGAAGGCAGACTCATGGTTGACGTTCTCTCGGCATACGGAATAATCATAGACGTCTCGCACCTCTCGGATAAGTCGTTTTACGATGTCATAGAGCGCACGGCGTATCCCGTGATAGCCACGCACTCCAATTTCCGCGATATATGCGCCAGCCCGCGAAACCTCACGCTCGATATGGCGCGCCGTATAGCGGCACGGGGAGGAATCATCGGTCTTAACCTTTATCCCGCGTTCCTTAACGACTCGGGCAGAGCCGACAAGAGCGATATATACCGCCACGTAGATTACTGTCTTGAGCGTCTCGGCGAGGACGTGCTGTGCTTCGGCTGCGATATTGACGGTGTCGAGGCGTATCCCGACGGCTTTGACGAGAACTCCAGCATACACGACAGACTCGTGGATATTCTTCTGGAGCGCTATTCCGAGAGCGTCGTCGAAAAGATAGCGGGTCTTAACGCCGTAAGCTTCTTCAAAGGAAATCTGTAACATTCCCGCCTCGCGAGAGCCGTATGCTTTTTCAAGCGCGGTATTTGACCGAGGACGAGAGACGTTATTTGCGGTGAAAAAGCAACGTGCCCGCCGCGCAAGCGTTATAAAAATCAAACTTTATCAAAGGAGATACAAATCATGGAAAGATACGCATGGAAGGGAAGAGTAAAGGGGGATATCGCCGAGTACAAGCGCCGTCACGACGAGATATGGCCCGAGATGAAGGAGGTCCTTCACGAAGCGGGCATCACCAACTATTCGATATGGAACGTCGGCGACGAGCTCTTTGGCTACTACGAGTGCAGGAACGGCGTCGAGTTTGCCGCTAAGGTGCAGGCTAACAGTCCCGTTATCGACAGATGGAACGAGTATATGGACGATATCCTCGAGCTTGAAATGGAGCCAAACGGCGCGCAGAAGAAGCTCGTTGAGGTCTTCCGGTTTGAATAATTATTTCACACGTGGGCTGTCTCATTTGCGTTCTTTTGCCGTATTTGAGTCTTTTTTGATTTTCGGACTTTTTCGGTTTTACCAAATGTGACAGCCCCTCTTTTACGGCTTGAGACTTTGTGTGAGCTTTTCAAGCGTGGTCATAACGTAATCCGCGAACTCTCGGCAGGTAGCGCCGGTGTCGCGTCCGGTGACGGTAAGCCTC
>CAYWPS010000126.1:0-3491 GCA_964460165.1 uncultured Ruminococcus sp.
AAAATTCCGAAAATCTTGATTTTCGAGATAGTTGCCACGTTCTTCTACCCGAAGCAATATTCCCATATTGCGAGCTTGGCAAAATACGGGGAAATTCCGAAAATCTTGATTTTCGAGATAGTTCTCACGTACTTCTACCCGAAGCAATAGTTACCTATTGCGAGCTTGGTAGAATACGGGGGAAATATCCGAAAATCACCCCAGCATCGCGCGATCGTTGGAGAATTCGTCCCCACCACTCGCCTTGGTGAAAAGCCCAAGCAACTGTTCAACGGTAAGCTTCTGTTTTTCTTCACCCGAGACGTCAATGATTATGCGGCCCTCGTTCATCATTATCAGACGGTTTCCGTATTTGATGGCGTCACGCATATTGTGAGTTATCATTACTGTGGTAAGGTTGTGCTCCTTGACGATCTTTTCGGTTATCTCAAGCACCTTTGCCGCCGTCTTGGGATCAAGCGCTGCGGTGTGCTCGTCGAGAAGAAGGAGCTTCGGCTTCTTGATGGTAGCCATAAGGAGAGTTACCGCCTGTCTCTGACCGCCGGAGAGAAGTCCTACCTTTGAGGAAAGACGGTTCTCAAGTCCGAGGTCGAGCTCGGCAAGCAGCTTCTTGTAGCCCTCCCTCTCCTTTCGGGGAAGTCCCCAGACCAGACGGCGCTTTGTGCCGCGCCTTGCGGCAATGGAGAGATTCTCTGCTATCTCCATATCCGCGGCAGTACCCTTCATAGGATCCTGGAAAACTCTGCCGAGATACGCAGCTCTCTTATACTCGGGCATGGACGTAACGTCAACACCGTCGATCTCGATCTTGCCGAAATCGGGTGTAAATACGCCTGCGATAGCGTTAAGCATAGTGCTCTTGCCCGCTCCGTTACCGCCTATGACAGTCACGAAGTCGCCCTCGCGAAGCTCAAGGTTAAGACCGTCAAGAGCCTTTTTAGCATTCACGGTACCGGGGTTAAAGGTCTTGTGGAGGTTGGTTATCTTAAGCATTTTCCGTTTCCTCCTTCTTTTCCTCGGTTGCTTCGGGAGCGCCATCAAGTATCTTCTGCTTTGTAAAATACTTTGTCTTGAGATACGGAACGGCGAGGAATACCGCAACGACGATAGCCGAGAGCATCTTGAGAAGGTCGGTATCAAGACCGAGCCAGATAACGAAGGTATATACGAGGTAATACGCGATACCGCCGCCAACCACGCCGATAAGAGAGACGACGAAGTTTGGCATTATTCTCATTGATACGGAAAGACCGATGATTATAGCGGCGAGACCTATTACGATAGCGCCTCTGCCCATATTGATGTCGGCAAAGCCCTGATACTGCGCAAGAAGCGCGCCGGAGAGAGCAACGATACCGTTTGAAACAGCGAGTCCTATAACCTTATTGAAATTAACGTTGACGCCCTGCGCGCGGCTCATATGCTCGTTGTCACCCGTAGCCTTGATCGAAAAGCCGATCTCGGTGTAGAAGAACAGATAAAGCGCCACTATAACGAGGATACAGAATATCGCGGAAACGACGATCGCCTTCCAATTATCCATAGAGGAAAGAAGGACGTTATACTTTCTCGCGCTTATCGCAAGGTTAGCCTTGCCGAGTATCTTAAGGTTTAAGGACCAGAGGATAAGCTGGGTCAGTATTCCCGATAAAATCGGCGGAATACCCATAGCCGTGTGGAAAAGTCCGGTCACACAGCCTGCCAGAGCGCCCGCCGCAAACGCTGCGATAAGGCAGATAAAGACGTTAACGCCCTTGGACATCAGGATGGCAAGCACGCACGCTCCGGTACATATCGAGCCGTCAACGGTAAGGTCTGCAATGTCAAGAATTTTGTAAGAGATATAAAGACCTATTGCAAAAAGTCCCCATATCAAGCCCTGCGCCATAGCGCCGGGTATAGCGTTTATAAATCCCATTTTAACTCCGAAAAAATTATTTGTCGGTGCCCACTATCATAGTATAGCCCGCAGCCTCAAGAGCGGCGATGTCTATACCGAGGTTTTCGCAAGCTGCCTTATTGTACTTCTTAACGGGAGAATTATCATATGCGATAGGCATATCCTCTATATCAGCCTCGCCGAGAAGTATCTTTGCCGCCATCTCACCGGTAACCTTACCGATATTATAGTAGCTGATAGCGAGAGTTGCGTATCCGCAGCCCGCGCAGGTAGCCTCCTCGCCCGCGAATACGGGAACCTTTGCGGGAGCGCAGATGTTGTTGATTATCTCGGTGTTGGAAGCGACGGTGTTGTCGGTGGGAACGTAGATAGCATCGCACTCGGATGCTGCTTTAGTTGTGATGGAGCTTAAGTCGTTGGAATCGGAGAACTTATAGTCGGTGCATACAATGCTCTTTGACTCGAGATATGCCTTTACCACGTCAACCTGATACTGCGAATTAGGCTCGGAGGAGCAGTAAATAAGTCCAACCTTTGCATTTGCTTCAAGGTTGAGAGTATCGATCATCATCTGCGCCTGATCCTCAAGAGGAGCAAGATCGGAGGTGCCGGAAACGTTGCCGCCTACGGTGCCGTTGAAGTTGTCAAGGTTGAGCGCTACACCGTACTCGGTGATAGACGTGCCGAGGATCGGAATAGAATCGGTGGCGTTGTATGCAGCCGCAAGAGCCGCGGTGGCATTAGCCATAATAAGATCAACGTCCGCAGCTATAAAGCTGTTTACAATAGTGCTGCAGGTATTGGAGTCGCCCTGCGCATTATCATACTTAAATTCAACAGTCTTGCCCTCTGCCTCAAGAGCCGCCTCAAGAGCATCCTTGAAGCCCTGAGTAGCTGCATCAAGCGCGTCGTGAGGTGCAAGCTGAACAATTCCTACTACAAAGTGATCCTTCGTCTTCTCCTTACAGGATACAAGAGAGACGCAAGCGCCAAGACAAAGAGCCAAGGCAAGAATTAAAGAAACTACCTTTTTCATTTTGTGTTTTCCTTTCGGTTTTTAGTCTGTATAACTCGCATAACGCGGAAAAACGTGACACGCCCCCCGCGTTACGTAAATTAACTGAGAAAGAAAACAGAGTGAAAAACAAAAAAGCCCTATGCCAAAAGCACAGGGACATCTACAAAAGCAAACGTGTTACCACTCTGTTTCACCTATGCCTCGCGGCATAAGCCTTATCGGGTGCTGATACACCCTCAGCGATGTAACGGTCGCTCCCGGTAAAGCCTACTCGCTAACGCTTTAAGCCCACGGCTCACGAAATGAATTCACCGGACGCGGTCTGCTGTCTCGCACCACCCGACAGCTCTCTGACAGATCGAAGAACGGCTACTGCTTTTCGCTCAAACGCCTTTAAAAATAAAAGATACATCAATTGTACCACTTCCGAGTCGGTTTGTCAAGGGGAAGTTTGAAAATTGAAAGTTGAAAATAGGAACGGGATTGGAAATGCGAAATGCGGAATTAACACTCTCCTCTGGTAGCAAAGCGGCGTTTCGGAGGTGAATTGCATTAATAATGCAAGAGCCGAAA
>CAYWPS010000127.1:0-3313 GCA_964460165.1 uncultured Ruminococcus sp.
GAGCAGCACATCGGTTATCGAGCCGATGATGAAAGTCTGCTTCTCTACGTTGGCAACTTCACGTCGAGAACATCAGAAATGCGAATGGATTGGGCGTTTGTCACAAGGCTCATCCAAGCGCTTATAACCGATAAGAACTACCTTGATAAGCCTATCGTCAAAGAGGATCATCAAATGTCGCTCTTTGACACGGATATGCCCGAGGTAAAGACGGTAGCGAATGACGAGCCTTTCAAGGTGTCAGAGCCTTCCAAGCAGATGCTTATTTCGCAGGAGGTCATAGACGAATTTCTCCGACTTGGCGGCTGTACGAAGAAAAGCAACCAATATATTTATGAGTATTACCGTAGAGCAAACGATCATCAAGAAAACATCGCGTTTCTCAAACGAATATACGAAACAGATAATGTTGGTATCGTCGTAAACGACCGAAAGTACGCCGTTATGTGGGATGAAAACGGAGTCAGAATTTCCACGGGAGAAAAGATGTCGCAGATCTCCGCTATCTTTATGCCGTGGGAAAGTATTGACAAGCGCATCCGTGAGCTTATGGAACACGGGCAATATCTGTCAAAAGGAGAAGCAGAACAATCCGCAGAGTCGTGGAGAGAATATGTAGGACGAAATGCTGCGTTCTTGTATAACTCTTACTTTGAAAATATCCCGAATGAATATAAGAGCTTGTCACAGAGGTGGCTCCCGGTTGATGAAGAAAGACGGGTATACGCAGATATGTTGCTTTCTCCCGAGAAAGCAGAACAGTTACTTGGGGAGGTGCGTGCGAATATTGCTCGTTTGAATGAGTATCCACGCCCTAATTTGAGAGCAGTTGCGCCCGAGGAATATCTGAAAATCCTTGAATGTCATACGCGAGAGCCGATTGATTTTCCCGAAGCCGACCCATATATTCTCCCTCCCAAGCAGTTTGTAACACAAGAAAAGATAGATGATTTCTTTATCTATCACGGAAATAATGTCGTAGACAGTAAATACCGTATTTACTCTTTTTTCTTGTTACACAAGGATATGCAAGAGAGAACGAAATTTCTATCCAAAGAATTTGGAATAGGCAGTACGGGCGGAGACCGTATCGAGAATTGGCACGATGGAAAGGGTATCGCTATATACGGCGGTTTGCAAAGCCGAGAGACGGGAGTTCTTCTCAAATGGAATCAAGCAGCCAAACGAATTGACGAGCTTATTCGTCAAGGCAGATATTTGACCGATTTTGAGAAAACCGACCTCGACCGATATGAGCGTGAAAGAATTGCTTGGGATATTAAGAATTTCTATTCCAACAAGATGCTTGACGTGCGCTATCCCTATGACGTTCATTCTGCTTCGGATTATTGGATCGTTGAAAAGGATTTGAGCAGACAGATCGAGAACAAAGAAAGGCTTCTTGAAATCATTGATATGATGAAGGAGGCATTTGAAAAAGAGTCTCCCGAAGATTATCATTATGAGAAAAACAAGCAAAGACTTGAAAACGTAAAGGCTTATGCCGAGGGAACTTTCAATCTGTTTCCCGGTTCTCCTTATCGCAAGAAAACACCGTTTGCACCCGAGAAGCAAGAAGTAGTACAAGAACCTACTGTTGTTGAGGTCAAAGAGCCGACAGAGGAGGATATTCCCGAGTCGGAGTACAAGCTGCACCTCGGAACGACGGTGTATATCGGCAAGGATGAGTGCGATATTCTTTCTCTTTCCACAGACAAGGTAGAACTCTTTGACGGAACGCTCATACCGCTTGAATTGGATTATGAGACCTTTATGAGACGTGTGAGGGATAATCCCCTCAATAACCATCTCCGCAAGGATTCCACCGAGCAGGCGGTAGAAATGCCAAAGCCTAACTTCAAGTCCGAAACGAAGCCGAAGCAGAGCCGAAAGCGAAAAACAAACGAGCCTACCATCGAGTCGATCACGGCTGATCTTGAAGCAGAATACGCACGTTGGGATGAGCTTCTGACAAACGGCGGCTCCGATCCTACTTGGTCTGACGGTGTGAATATGAACTTGGTGCAAGGTCGAATCGTTGCAAGACGACGTGAACTTCTCCAAATGTGCGGTGACGGTGAAAAGCCTGCGATCCTTAACCGTGAAGAACCTCCCCGTATGTCAGATGATTATATGGCGAGAGCAGACGAGATCAGAGCAGCAGCCAAGAAGTCGCTTGAAGTGTATAAGACCAATCCCACGTATTTGTGGTGTAAGGCGCAGTTTGAACGCATCCCTCAGAAGATGCTCAAAAACTCCGTCATTCCCAACATTATGGGGTATGTATCGGGTCTTGAAAAGTATATCGAGAATGACGATCTTGTTGCAATGAGACGCCACCGTAACCCAAACGGATATTTGGAGAGCTTCGACCGTTGTAAAGAGGAAATCGAAAAACTTTTACCTCAGATCGAGCGAGATCAGATGACCGATGATATATTCGCCTCGCTTATGAACGAGGATAAGCCTGCCGAAGCCAAAGAGGAAAACGTAACGCGCGTGGGTGTTCCGAATGGTGACATTTGGGGCAAGTACGAGCAGATGAAGCAGCAGTTTCCCGACCATATCGTTATGGTTCGCGTGGGAGATTTCTTTGAGTTCTTTGAAGATGATGCCGTGAATGTGGCTGACGCACTTGAACTTACCCTTACGGGCAGAGCCGTTGCAGGTAAGCCTACAAGAGTTCCGATGTGCGGTATTCCTTATCATAAGGAAAGCGACTACGTTAAGAAGCTGATCGACAAAGGCTTTAAGGTCGCTATCGACGGTGGCGAGGAGCTGATTCAGAAAGGGAATGAACTACCCGAGAACAGCGAAAAGAAGTATTCTCCGCTTGGTAGAAGATACCTTGAAGCACAGAAGGAGTACCCCGACCATCTTGCGATGATGTTGGTTCTTGATTCCTATGAGTTCTACGGTGGCGATGCAGAGGTGCTTTCCGAGGTTGCGGAACTTCCTCTTACAAGCAGGGATATAATGGGCATTGGCGAAGTGCCGATGTGCAAATTTCGTGTTCATCAAACTGATAACTACCTCCAAAAGTTGCTTGATGCGGGATACCCGGTTGTAATCTCCGATTCCACTTCGATGAAACCCGTTAAGCCAAATGAAAAGCGGGAACAGAGCCGTACCGACGCAGAGATCGCGCGTATCTTGCCCGACAAGGGAAGTGATATTCTCCGTCTTTATGAGAACCGTTTTAGCGATGACCGCTTCTACGTTGACACGGAAAAGGGCGAGGTCAGATGGCTCTATTTTAATCCCGACAGCACATCAAAGGGACAGTTCATTGAGAATATCGTCACCTTTGAGC
>CAYWPS010000128.1:0-3276 GCA_964460165.1 uncultured Ruminococcus sp.
AGGAGTGGAGGTGTGCCAGTTAAGCGCCTCGCAGCCGTACTCGGAGCAGCCGATCGGAATGTTCGGGAACTTCTCGTGGAACTTATCGAACCAGGGTCCGTTCATCGAGGTATCTCCGCCGTACCAGCCAAAGTAGTGGTTGTAGGATACGACGTCGGGGATCTGGATATAGGGGTCGTCCATCTTCGCCATGGATACTGCGGCGATGGTGGTAAGACGGGTCTTGTCCATCTCGTGCACCATGTCGTTGAGGATGTTGTGGTTCTCGAGGAGGTCGGGGGTGGAGCCCGAGATGGTGATCTCGTTGGACAGACCCCAGACCACGATGGAGGGATGGTTGTAGTTCTGAGTTACAAGCTCCTTCATCTGACTGACGGTGTTCTCGCGGCCGCCCTCCATATGCTTTGAGATATAGGGGATCTCAGCCCAGATGACGAGACCCTTTTCGTCGCAAAGGTCGTAGAAGTACTGGTCGTGCTGATAGTGAGCAAGGCGGATGGTAGTCGCGCCGACCTCCATGATGAGCTCGATATCCTCCTCGTGATGGCAGGGAAGGAGTGCGTTACCGACGCCGAGTCTGTCCTGATGGCGGGATACTCCGCGGAGGGGGTACTCCTTGCCGTTGAGGATGAAGCCGTCGTTGGGATCGATCCTGAAGGTTCTTACACCGAAGCGGGCGGATACGTTATCGATAACCTCGCCGTCTCTTACGATATCAGCCTTGAGGGTGTAGAGATACGGGTCGGGAATACCGCGCCAGAGGTGTACGTTCTCGACGCTCAGCGTCACCTTTTCGTCGGAGGTCTGAGTCTTTGCGACCGCGTTGCCTTCCTTATCAAGTATAACGTACGCGATCTCGTCGCCGTCCTGCTTATTCGTTACGTAAACCTCTGCCTCGACGCTTGCATTATCGCCGTCAACCGCGGGAGTAACCTTTATGCCGGGACCGCCGTAGTAGTCGAGGTCGAAGTGGGTGGAGCTTACCGCTACGAGATTAACGTTACGGTAAAGACCGCCGTAGAAGGTGAAGTCTGCCATCTGGGGATATACGCGATCGTTCGGAGCGTTGTTAACTATGACAGCTACCTCGCACTCGTCACCGATAGAGTCGGTGATGTCAACTCTCCAGGTGGAGTAGCCGCCGTCGTGATGAGCCTTGTGCTCGCCGTTCACGTACACGTCCGCGGAGGAGTTTGCGCCGCATATTTCGAGGTAGTACTGATCTGCCTCGGGGAGCTCAGCCTTCACGAGCTTTTTCGTGTAGAGGCAGGAGCCGCGGAAATAGTCGTTGCCGCCGTCCTGACCGTCTGTCGCGTTCCACGTGTGGGGGAGATTTACGCTTATTACGCTGTCGTTGTGCGTAGGGGAAGCACAGTCCTTAGAGAACTGCCAACCCTCGTTCAAGGAAATGATTTTTCTCATTTTATCCTCCGTATATTTATATTTATTATTCGCCATTCTCTATTATAAAACAAAAAACCGTCCGTGTCAATGAACAAAAAAATAAATTTAGTAAAACCGGACTCGGAAAATCAAGATTTTTGGACATTTTTCGATTTGTGTGAAATTTTTTAACGAAAAATCCATAAAATGTATTTAGTTTAGACAAAAATGCTTGACAAAAACGGTGCTTGCCTATATAATATTCTTGGTTTATTCCAACTGCGCCGAACGGCGCGAATCAAAAAAATATAAGGAGAAAAACAATCGAAATGAAAAAAGAAATTCAACTCGATCAGAACGGCAAGCGTAAGTTTGGCATACGCGACAGCGTTGCTTATGCTGCCGGCGACCTTGGCTGTAACATGAGCTTTGCGCTTAAGGGCACTATGGCGCTCTTCTGGACTCAGGTCATGGGTCTTGGTCTTTGGTATTCGCTTCTTCTCGTTGTGGTTCAGGTTTGGGACGCTATCAACGATCCCCTTATCGGTACTATCATCGACTCTGACAGACGTGAGTACAAGAGAAACAAGTTCCTCGCTTACATATGGTTCGGATCCATCGGACTTATCGTGGGCGGCGCTTGTTGCTTCCTTCCTTTCCCCGGAGCTCCCGTATGGGCTAAGATGATCATATTCATCGCGGGCTACGTGATCTGGGATGCGTTCTACACGATCGCTAACGTTCCTTACGGTTCGCTTCTTTCCCTCATCTCCAACGAACCCGCTGACAGAGCATCGCTCTCTGCTTGGCGTTCTATCGGCTCCACGGTCGGTAACATGCTTCCCATGGTTATCCTTCCCTTCATTATGTATAATGAGGACGGTTCCCTTAACGGCACCAAGGTATTCCTTGCGGCTCTTATCATGGGCGCTCTTGGATTTATCTGCTTCCAGTTTATGATCCGTAACACCGAGATCCGTGTAGAAGAAGAGGTTAAGCTCAACGAGGATCAGCCTAAGTTCAACGTTCTCGACGCTATGAAGAACTTTGTTCACAACCGTCCCGCCGTCGGCGCGACCGTTGCCGCTATGGGTATGTTCATCGGTATGCAGGGCGCTGCTACCGCGGTTTCCGTCGTATTCCAGATCTACTTCAAGAATCCTCAGATCTCCGGTCTTGTTTCCATGTTCGCGATGATCCCTATCGTCGTGTTCACACCCCTTGCTCGTAACATGGTTACCAAGTACGGTAAGAAGGAGCTCTCCGTTGTAGGCGCTATCTGCTCTATCATCGGCGCTCTTGCGCTCTTTATCGTAACTCCCAATAACACCGGTATAGATCTTGTTATCTACATCGTTTGCCAGCTTATTTACAGCCTTGGTCTTGGTATTTACTCCACCGTATCCTGGGCTATGATGGGCGACGCTATCGACTACAACGAGTGGAAGACCGGCAAGAGAGAGGAAGGCGTTGTTTATTCGCTTCACTCCTTCTTCAGAAAGCTGGCGCAGGGTCTTGGCCCCGCTTTAGCGCTCGTGATCATGGGTTGGCTCGGATACAAGAACAACGCCGTTGATCCCGCGACGGGCGAGGCGTTCATCGACGTTACCCTTCTTGGCTGGGACGTTGCCGTTAACCTTCGTGTCCTCGTTGCTGTGCTTTATCTCGTAGCCGCTGTTATGCAGTTCATAGGTCTTGCTCTTATCTACAACCTTGATAAGAAGACTCTCACGAAGATGAACGAGGAGCTCGAAGCAAGACACGCGACAGAGGAAGTTGACGCAGAGGCTGTTGCTTAATAATCTATTTTGGTAATAACTTTTTTTGAATATTATCCGGAGGCTGGCTCAAGTTCGAAAAACTTGAGCCAGCCTCTTTTGCGCAGGGGATAGG
>CAYWPS010000129.1:0-3203 GCA_964460165.1 uncultured Ruminococcus sp.
CCGCTTTTTGCATTTGGCTTTCAGCCGCGGATAACATATTTTCAATAAATATTCCATAGCCTTCCGTGGGATCCGCGACCATAACGTGCGTTACCGCACCCACGAGCTTGCCGTCTTGGATTATGGGACTGCCGCTCATGCCTCTTACGACACCGCCGGTTATGGCGATCAGGGCGGGGTCGGTCACCTTTATCTTAAAGGACTTCGTGCCCGTGGAGCTTTTATTTATATCCGAGATCTCGATCTTATACTCCTTAGCCGTTCCTGACTTTACGGTGGATAGAATCGTTGCCTCGCCTGTGTGTACCTCGTCACGATGCGCGATTTCAACGGCGGTTGCCGTTAGATTTTCGGGTACGGTGTCCAGCTTGCCGAAGACGCCGCACTCAGTATTGGCATAGAGCTCTCCCTTTACCTTATCTGTGAGAAGCCCCGAGAGCTCTCCGGGCTTTCCTTCCTCGCCTTTTTTAACGCCGCTGAGTATTACACCGGTGACCTGACCGACTGTAAAATCTATGACTTCCCCTGTATCCGTGTCGCATATTCCGTGCCCAAGACCGCCGAAAGCGCCTGTTTCGGGATCTATATAGGTTATTGTTCCGATGCCGGCGGCTCCGTCCTTGAGCACGATGCCTAGCTTATACTCACCGTCGGACTGCTTAGGCTTCAGCGTTACCGCCAACTGCTTTCCGTTGCGCTCGCACACAATACTGACATCCTCACCTCCGAGTCCGGCGATGACCCTTTTTACATCTGCCACGGAGCTTATGCGCTCTCCGTTTACCGATATTATCTTGTCTCCGACCTTCAGCTCGCGTGAGTCGCCGGGGTTTTGTACGCTGACGAAGCACTGCTTGATTTTTGCGCCGAAAATACTGCCCCCGGGAATCAGGAGCAGCTTTTCCTTTTCTTCCTGTTTTCCGAAGATAAGCTCAAGAAGCCGCGAGCTTATCTTTATTTCCGCGCTCTCACCCTCCGCCGAGCATATCTCGGCTTCCTTATCATATTCGACGGATGCGGGAGCGCTTTCGCTTTTTATGGGTGTAAGAAAGACGAAAAACAAAAGCGACACCGTCAACAAAGAGGCGAGATATTTTTGTATCATCAACTTCATTTGTAAATTACCTTTCCTTTTTTCGTAGCACTTCACCCTTCTCGGCGAAAAATCCTACGATAATAATTTGCCAATCGCAATGGCTTTGTATGTGTTGAAATTTAAGGAAGGCAAGTCGATTTTTTGCTCGTTAAATATAAAAAATAAATACGCCCGAGCTGAAACAGCCGGGCGTATAAATCTCTGTTATGACAATTTTTATTTACATTTTAAAGGTTGTTATGAGTATGCTCTTGAATTCATCGCCCGATACGGCGTAGATCTGCATAATGGACGTGAGATGCACCCTCGCGGCAAACGTGAGCGCCTCGCCGTGTCTTGTTACGTCAAAGCCCGCGAGCTGCGCGACCTTTACGATGTGAGCGACGCTGTCCACGCTTGGCAGCTGCTCAAAGCCCGCCGTCATTTTGACCTCGTCGCCGAGCGATATATCGAGATCGATCATCTCGTCGCTCCCGGCTCCTTCGCACAAAAGGCGCATAAGGTACGATACGACGGGCAGCTTCAGACTTACCTTTCCTCTTGCGTCGCCGCGCACGCTGACCGCCATGATACCTGCGAGATACCCTTCCGCGAAGCTCTTGACCGTCAGCGCGAAGTCCAGCGCGTCAAGCTCCTCGTCCTTAACGTCCGATGAGGTTATGTGTCGTAAATACTCGGGATTTATCTTTCTTTTGCGCACGTCTTACATTCCTATCTGACTGTGGTCGATGTTTTTCAAAATGTCGGTGTAGGTGACGCTCGCTTTTAACTGATCCTCCACCCCGTGTATGATCTCTCCTACGTAATTCATGAGATAAATGTACCTTATACTCTCGTAGTTTTCTTCAAAATGCGAGTCGTTCTTGTAGGTTTTATAGAGGATGTAATAGGCGTTCTCTTCGTTCGTTACAACCTCTATCGGGTCGCTTACCTCACACTCGGAAAGCGAGAATGCCGCGTCCGTCATTTCGCCGTAATAGGATCTTTCAAGGTTATGTCTTCCGATGATGTAGCCGTTTTTGATCTCGGCGGCATCGGAATAGAGTCCGTTGCCCATTATAGTGTTAACTACCGCCAGCTCCTTGTCCTCGTAGCCGGTCTTGGAGCTTGCGGCTTCCGTGAGCAAGCTTTTCAGCTTTTCGGCTTTGCCGAGAGGATCGTCGTGGTACGCCTTCTGAACGCTGGTGCGCAAAACTCTTACGCACTCGTCGCTGTCGTAGAACTCCTTTATGTCCTCCTTGGTGTACTCGATAGCGCCCTTGGAGAGATTGATGTCTACGTCATCCGAGCTCGCGGTACCGATGTAGTACGTGTCGATAGCATCGATCGCTATGGCGTATCTGAATAACAGAGTTTGCACGGAATAGTTGAGGTTGATAGCCTTGAGCGCCGCGAGGTAGTCGTCGTAGCTGTCATAGCCCTCTATGGTTGCGGAGCCGTAGCTTCCGCCCTCGACGCTTATTCGTATGTTTTCCTCTATCTTGTCCTCCACGTCGTCGGAATACAAGTCAAAGCCGATCCTCTCGCAGAGCGCAAAGGCGGCGTATATCTCAACGATGCGTCCGACGATCATCTCGTCTATCTTCGCTATGTACTCGTCGGCGTTCTCACCGCTCCATACGTCGATGTTTCCGCCGTCCACCGAGCTCTTGTAGGTGAGGAAAAAGGCTCTGTAAAGCTCGTATCTCACGTCGTAGCTCTTGCCGTCGATGCTGAGAGTCATGACCGTACGCGCTTCCTCCTCCGTACTCTCTACGGGCGGATATTCTTCATCCTTCTTACATGCCGTGACCGTAAGAAGTGATGCGATAAGTAGTAATATTGCAATAATTTTTTTCATTTTCCGTCTCCTTCGGAGAATCATTACCACATTATTTTAACAAAATAATATTAATAAATCAAGTATTGGCGTGAAAATGAGGGTATTTTTCTTTTGAAAAAACGAAATACCGATAATGCCGTGGTTTCTTAAGGACAGTTTCTGAGAATTAAGAAATTACGAGCATTGCGAAGATGAAGAAAAATACGAGTACATTTCGGTGTTTCTCGTATTTTTTCTTTTTTGCACATTTGCAGTTTTTCCGTCTTTATAGTACACTTAAAGCAC
>CAYWPS010000130.1:0-3057 GCA_964460165.1 uncultured Ruminococcus sp.
GAACTGAGCGTCGTAAGCAGCTGCAGCTTCAGCAGAGGAGAACAGAGCGATGTAAGCCATGTCGATGGTAGCATCAGCCTGGCCTGCATAGGGGTCCCAACGCAGGTAGTTGACAACGCCGTCAACAACTGCGGTAGCAGCGGACAGATCAACGATAGCGAGGTTCCACTTGCCGTCGCAAACAAGATCAAATCTGATGTTGTCGCCCTGGCCGGAGGGGCCGCCACCGGAACCTACGAACATTTCGGATGCTACGTAGGTAGAGGTAGATCTGTACTTAATAGCAACGTGAGTTGCAACCAGACCCTTCTGGTTCAGCATGGGCAGCTGGTAGTAGGGGTCGCCGCTTGCAAGAGTGTCGATAGTGATGTAGGTGTTATCAGCGCTCATGGTAGCAGAGGTGATACCGGGAGAACCGGGGATGGTAGCTGCCATATCAGCAGCGGGGATGAATGCTACGGGAGCATTGGGGTTCACAGTCTTGTTCAGAGTGAACTCAACGAGAGTCTCAACAGTGCCGTTTACGTCCTTAGCCAGAGCCTTGATTACGATGCCTTCGCCGCCAACGTACTCAACGGGGATCATAATCTTCATTCTGGTAGCGGACTTACCGCCCAGAGCTGCAGCTGCGTCGATAACGCCCTGTTCAGCTTCAACGGTGAATGCGTCGTCAAATACGGGTTCAGCGTCGCCGATCTGGTAGCCGTAAACGCCGGGGGCCTCATTGAACCAAGCAACCCAACCCCAAACTCTGATAGCGGAAACGTTGTAATCTTCAACGTTAGCAATCAGATCCCAGGTGGTGTGCTGGCCGGGAGTAAAGAATGCAGTGCCCTGGGTTTCACCGATCCAAGGATCGCACTCGTCGAAGGACAAGTGAGCCTTTACAGGATCGGGAGTAACTACGGGAGGCTCGGTCTCTTCTTCGGTGGTAGTCTCGGGAGGCTGAGTCGTCTCGGGAGGCTGGGTGGTCTCAGGCTGAGTGGTCTCGGGAGCCTGGGTGGTCTCGGGAGCCTGAGTGGTTTCAGGAGCGTTGGTCTCTGCATCGGTGGTTTCTGCGGGAGTTTCGGGGTTTTCACAAGCAACCAAAACTACGGACAGAACCATGCAAAGTGCCAACAGCATAACGAGTAACTTTTTCATGATACTTTTCCTTTCATGAGCATATTTTACCTACTCTCGGATAGGTATTCATTATTTTAGCATAAAGATTTTCTTTTTGCAATAAATTTTCAAAAAATGTTTTCCAAAAACTGCAAAATAGGCGAAATATACAAGAAAATAAATTTTTCCTTGGCGATTATCACAATGAAAATTTGTGCAGAATGCAAAAAATGGGCCCTCCCGAGGGAGAGCCCATATGATGATTTTTCTTATGTTTCTCGAAAATGAGAATTACGCAGCCTCAAGGATAACGGTAACGGTGTAGAATACTACGATAGTACCGTCAGCAAGCTGTGCACCCCAAGAAACGGAGTATGTGCCTGCGGGAACACCGGCGGTGCTCAGAGCGATGTGATATCTGGAAGCGTGCTCACCTGCAAGTCCGATAACTGCATCTTCAGCAGGCTGGGTGAACTCGGGTACGGAGATCATATCACCGCCATTGACGGACAGACCAAACTGCTTAATTGCCTGAGGGAAGCCAATCCAACCTCTGACAGCCAGAGTGTCACCGGCCTTGATGGTAATGGTGTTGTCAACAGCTGCGAGCTTATCATAAGCTTGGCTGTCAGCACCGAAGTAGAACTGGTCATTCTGCAGAATAGTATCGCAGGACTCAGCAATCATGCCTGCAGTAGCCTTGTCAACGATTGCGGGAGTAGCGGGCTCTTCAACGGGAGCGGGAGTGTGAGCAACGATGTAAACGTAAACAGAAGCATCGTCAACCTTCTTGGAAGCGAATTCGATGGTGCCGTTGTAGTTCTTGATGTAACCGAAAACGGTGATGGTATCGCCAACCTTGAGCTCGGGCATACCTTCCATGGGATTCAGAGTGTAGATCAGCATGGTCTGATTGCCGTCGGTGATGTAGACATTCTTGTAGTAAGAACCGCCCTCGCCGATCTCGGTAACAACACCGGTGGTGTAGTACTGATTCTCGGTAGCTGCGCCATCTTCAAGGCCTGCAACAGCGTACAGAGTCTCGGTAACGGTCAGAGGAAGCTCCTCGGAACCGAACTCGGGCTTTTCTACGTAGTTGGGATCGTAAACGAATACGATACCGGAGATGCAGATCTGAGTGCCTGTAGGATTGTGAACAGCTACCCAAACGTCGCCGTTGTAGTAAACTGCGGAAAGATCAACCTCAGCAACACGGATGCCCTCACCGGCCCAGCCTGCTGCGGAGAATACCATATCGGTGTGAGCAAGGTCACCCTCGAAGTTATCGGTGGTTTCCTGGCCGTAAGAAGTGTTCTGGCTCTTCAGACCGATAGCCAGAGAGGAAGCGGATTCGAAAGCAGCCTTGGTGCCGTCGCCGCCGTCGCAGGAGTAGGTAATGTAAACCTTGGAGAACTCAGCAAGGTTGAGGTTGCCTACGTATACGGACTGAGCGTAGCCAAGCAGAGATACGGGAACGGAAATGCCTGCAGCCGCGAGGTCGGGCATATAGAATGCAGCATTCTCTTCCTTGTTCATGTCAACGGTCAGAGTGTCGATCAGAACGCCCTTGTACTTCGCGTCGTAAGCAACTGCAGCTTCAGCAGAGTTGAACAGAGCGATGTAAGCCATGTCGATGGTAGCATCAGCCTGGCCTGCATAGGGGTCCCAACGCAGGTAGTTGACAACGCCGTCAACAACTGCGGTAGCAGCGGACAGATCAACGATAGCGAGGTTCCACTTGCCGTCGCAAACAAGATCAAATCTGATGTTGTCGCCCTGGCCGGAGGGGCCGCCACCGGAACCTACGAACATTTCGGATGCTACGTAGGTAGAGGTAGATCTGTACTTAATAGCAACGTGAGTTGCAACCAGACCCTTCTGGTTCAGCATGGGCAGCTGGTAGTAGGGGTCGCCGCTTGCAAGAGTGTCGATAGTGATGTAGGTGTTATCAGC
>CAYWPS010000131.1:0-3011 GCA_964460165.1 uncultured Ruminococcus sp.
AGTTTTTTATCTTCTTACGTGTCATTTTCGGTTGCGCCTAAATGCGCCAGCCTCTAAAACTTACTTTTCTCATCATTCAAAGCTCCGCTTACAGCAAAAGAGCAGACGATGTCTGTTCTTTTTTTCTTTGTAAGGACATAAGCTTGTATATACCAAAATCAAAGGATGGAAGCTATGTCCGGTAAATTAAGTGGATTGACCGAAGAAGAAGTCAGACGCTCTCGCGAAAAGCATGGCACGAACGAGCTGGTTCGTATAAAGGGAAGGGGAATAGTAAGGCGCTTTTTTGATAATCTCTCCGACCCAATAATCAGAATATTGATTGCCGCGCTGGCGCTTGAGGTGATCTTTACCTTCGGTAACTGTAATTTTATAGAGGTTTTCGGTATTCTCGTCGCCATTCTTATAGCCACTACCGTCTCCACGCTTTCGGAGTACGGCAGTGAACGCGCGTTCGCGAAAATAGAGGCGGAAAGCAAGGAAAGCAGAGTTACTGCCATACGCTCGGGTAAGGATGCAGTCATAGAATCCGATGACGTAGTGGTCGGCGATCTTTTAAGATTGGTCAGAGGTGAAAAGATACAAGCCGACGGCAGAATAATAAAGGGTAGCGTCATGGTGGATCAATCGGCTCTCAACGGTGAGAACGCCGAGGTCAGAAAAATTCCGGGGCGCTCGAACGGACTTACACTTTCGGATGAGAGTGCCGTTTTTCGCGGCTCCATCGTAGTTGACGGTGACGGAATCATGAGGGTCGAAAGGACGGGTACCGCTACCTACTACGGCAGGCTTGCCGCTGACGTACAAACCGAGACGAGAGAGAGCCCCCTTAAGCTCAGATTATCAAGGCTCGCCAAGCAGATAAGTATAATTGGCTACGTGGTTGCCGTTCTCGTCGGCATTACGTATCTTTTTAACGTGTTTGTGGTTGATCAGGGATTTGTTCCTTGGCGCATTTCAGAGGCTCTCCGAGATACGAAAAATCTGTTTACGCACCTTTTGCGCGCGCTGACTCTGATGATAACCGTCGTGGTCGTCGCAGTACCCGAGGGACTGCCAATGATGATAACCGTCGTGCTTTCCGCTAATATGAAGCGTATGGTCAGGGATAACGTGCTTGTCAAAAAGCTCGTCGGTATTGAAACCGCGGGCTCGCTCAATATTCTTTTTACTGATAAAACGGGAACGCTGACGACCGGCAAGCTCTCGGTTGACAGGATAGTAACGGAAAACGGCGTGTATAAGAGTCTGCAGGGACTAAAAGCCTGCGGTCCCTCCTATGACACTCTTCTGTTATGCGCTAAAATGAATACCGAATGTACGGTCAACGCAGGTGAGATCATAGGCGGAAACTCAACGGATCGCGCGATCTCGGAGTTCTTTCTCGAAGCCGTCTGCTCCGAGCCGCAAGCTCTTTCAAAAACGCCGTTCAGAAGCGAGCTCAAATACTCCTCCGTTACGTTGAAGGATGGCAGAGTTATTCTGAAGGGGGCTCCCGAATTCATACTGCCGCGTTGTAATTCGACTTTCGGTAATGACGGCGATCCGTACGCATCGAGCCTTGACAGAGTGAAGGCTGAATACGAGTATGCGGTATCGAGGGGAGAGAGAGTTATAGCGGTGGCGCTCGGCAGCGTTGATTCTCCCGATAGACTGACTCTTGCGGCTGTTATCGTGCTCAAGGATAAGCTGAGATGCGGTGTTCGGGAATCCGTAAGGAGCGTCATGCGCGCCGGAGTTCAGATAGTAATGCTTACGGGAGATAATAAGGATACCGCCATCAGCATTGCTGAGGAGTGCGGATTTTATAAGAAAAACGGCGGGCATATAGCTATTACGTCCGAGGAGCTTTCGGCTCTCAGCGATGATGAGCTTGCAAATATATTACCTCGTCTTCGCGTGGTGGCGCGCGCTCTGCCCGGAGATAAGGTGCGACTTATCAATATTTCCGCAAAATGCAACCTCGTAGTCGGTATGACCGGAGATGGTATAAACGACGCTCCCGCCCTGAAGCTTGCAGACGTTGGATTTGCTATGGGCAGCGGCACTGATATTGCTAAGGGCGCTGCCGATATAGTTATTCTCGACGATAGCTTTGAGGCAATATCCAAGACCGTTCTCTACGGCAGAACTATCTTTAAATCCATACGAAAATTCATAACCTTCCAGCTTATTATGAATCTTGCCGCTTGCGGAATAACGCTTATCGGACCTTACGTTGGAGTGGATACGCCTATTACCATAATACAAATGCTGTGGGTGAATATAATTATGGATACGCTCGGCGGTCTTGCTTTTGCGGGGGAGGCGCCGCTCGCTTATTATATGCTCGAAAAGCCTAAGATGCGTGAAGAGCCGATACTCACACGCGGCATGCTCTCACACGTTGCCCTTAACGGCGCGTATACGCTTGCTCTGTTGGTATTCTTCTTGAGCTTTGGTGCGTTCAGGAGCTTTTTTGGCTCACTGGAAAGACACTTGACCGCCTTTTACGCGCTATTCATATTCTCGGGCATAATCAATTCATTCACCGCGCGCAGCGAGCGAATGTATATCTTTTTCGGAATATTGAAAAATAAGGCGTTCCTTTTAATAATGACTTTGATAACCTTGATACAGATGCTCATCATATATTTTGGCGGCGCTTTGTTCAGAAGCACGCCTCTTACGCCCGCAGAGCTTGGATGCGTAGTCTTACTATCGTCAACGGTTCTTATCTTCGATAGCATAAGACGCATTTTTCGTAAGCTTGGGTGACGAGCGGTAAAACGCTTTACAGGGTATTCGCTTATGCCTGAATCCGTTTGCCCATAAGGGTTGCCGTATTCAGGCATGACCGAACGATTTTGATCATCACTAAGCGCGATACTTTTTATTTTTTAAGCTTTAGGATACAAAATATTGGTAAAGTCTATTGACAAACGGAAATTAAAATGGTAAAATAGACGGGTAAGCCGCTGGAATGGCGCAGTGGTAGCGCAATTGATTCGTAATCAATAGGCCGTGGGTTC
>CAYWPS010000132.1:0-3007 GCA_964460165.1 uncultured Ruminococcus sp.
GATTATCTCGTATCCGGAAAGACGGGAATTTCCGTTGGCTTGATTTATTTCCACCTTGGCGTGACCGATGCCTCTGTTTTCACCGCCCGCCTGTAAATGATACACATCCTCCTTGTCGTAATAGATATACGACTTATGAGTATGAGCCTCGAAGACGAGGTCAACGTATCCGTCGGAAAGCTCAGCGCCGTAATAGCCCGTCTCTTCATCCGATAGATACTTGGGCGTTGAGAAGCCGTCACCGTAGCCGTCGTGGATAGAATAAACTATGTAATCGACACCCTGCGCCCTGAGCCTTTCGGACTCCGCCCTGACAAGCTCGGTCAGCTCGTCGCCGACCTTGAAATAAAAGCCGCCCGTCACATCACCCGAAATTGATGAGTAGCAGTCGCCGATAGCGCCGATGATGCCGATCTCAACGCCGCCGCGCGATACGACGACCGAGGGAGCGGCGTACTCTGCCCTACTGTCCGTCTCGCTGTCATATACGTTTATCGCGAGGAACGGGAAGGCGGCGTTTGCCTCATTGATCTCGATATAAGACTCGCCCCAATCGTACTCGTGATTGCCGAGAGTCATAGATACGAAGCCCATCTCGTTCATCCAATCGGTGATCAAGGCGCCGTATGTGAGATTCGACTCGGAGCTTCCCTGCCACATATCGCCCGAGGACAGAAGAATAGTGTTTTCATTCGACACACTCTTAAGGTAGGTGGTCAAGCCCGCTATACCGGGCTGTGAATCGCCGGCGGTAATTTTGCCGTGAAGGTCGTTGACGGCGTAAAGGTCGATAACGACGATCACGTAGGTGAAGCAGTCGTCGCAGTAGCCGTCGTCGTTCACGTCGACGTGAGCGGTACAGTCATCGGGATCCACGGTCGGCTCGCCCTCAGGCGGCGCGGCGGTGTTATCGCCTCCGGCGGTAGTGTTGCCTCCTGCGGTGTTATTGCCTCCGGTGGTGTTATTCTGAGTCTGATCTGTTGAGGTATCAACGCTTGGGGTCGCGACGTCACTATCGGAATGACCGTCGCCTTGCAAGTAAGACTCTACTACGTCGCATCCGCAAAGACACAGCGAGAGTATGAGTAAAAGAACAATCAGTTTTTTCATTTTTCTTCCCTTATAGGATTAATAAGAGGACCTGAGACATCCCGTCCGGTTACCGCTGACATCAATCGTCAAGCGTGCGTCCCGCGTTTATCTTAGCCTGGAATATCATAGCGGGGACGGAAAGAACGACGCCTATCAGAACAGCGACGCCGACAGCCATATCGTTCTCGCCGAATATCAGAAGCGACAGAGCGGCGGAGGCGAACACCATGCCTATTATGGAGGACGAGAAGATATAGAAGCCCTTGAACAGCTTATAGAAAAGCTTAGCGGCGGGCACGGCGAGGAGAACGGCGGCGACGATGCCCGCTATTACTCCCACAGACTCGGGAACCTCAAGCATGCCGAGGACGAGGATAGGAACTAAAAGACCGACGATAACGCCGAAAACGCCGCCCAAGAAGTACACGTAAGCCTTATATATCTTGATCGCGAGAAGACCGAAGATGACAGCGCAGGCTATACCGAGGATTATACCGGCGTCGAAGCCGAGCTCCGTGTCACCGATAGCCAAGCCGAGATTTGAAGCGCCGAACTCGTATCCCGTGAGCGCGGCGGAAAGAATAATCTCTATCTTGATAAATCTGAAGCCGAAAAAGGCGACAAACAGACAGCCGATAATAATTCCCGCGATAATTGCTATCACTCCCTCCTGAGAATAGGAAGCGTATAATTGTTCAAGCGTAACCGTTTCATTGATCATAGTACGATCTCCTTTCATGTGAGTAATCTAATTCTAACACATTTTTTATGAAAACGCAAGTGCTGCGCAAAAATCCTTACCGTTTTTTTCCCTTTATCTTGACGAAAGGAAAAAATGATGTTAGAATGAAGAAAAACAACCGTGAAAGGCAGAGATAAAATGAGCAACAGGCTTAAGACAGGAATAACACATACCTCATACGGCGTGCACGGATATCCCGGGGCAATAGCTAAGATCAGCTCACACGGATACGACTGTATCGACTACCAGAGCTTCGTAAATATAGAGACCGATTTCTTCAGGCTTCCGATGGACAGCTTTGAAGCGGAGCTCCTGCGCCAAAAGGAGCTGTTTACTTCACACGGTCTCGAGGTCTCACAGGCTCACGCGCCCTGGAGAGCGCCTAAGGACAACGACCCCGATGAACGCGTAAGATGGCGCGCCGCGATGAAAAAAGCGATATACGGCACGAGCGTGCTTGGGTGTCAGCGATTTGTCGTGCATCCGCTTATGCCGTACCTTGATACCGCGGAGGGCGCCGAGGAGGTATGGGAGATGAATCTCGATTTCATCGGCGATCTCGCCGACTGCGCGAAGCAGTACGGTATCACGGTGTGCGTTGAGAATCTGCCATTCCCCGCATATCCGCTCGCAAGCGTCGAGGCGGTATGCAAGCTGGTAGACGAGCTTGACAGAGATAATCTCAAGGTCTGTCTTGACACGGGTCACGCCGCGATATTCAAGGGCTCGGACGTAGGAAGCGCCGTGAGGATCATCGGCAAGCGGCTCGAGGCACTGCATATCCACGACAATATGGGCAAGGAGGATCAGCATCTCATCCCCGGCGACGGGATCATCGACTGGGACGGATTCTCCGAGGCTCTCCGCGAGATAGGCTATGACAAGGTCGTATCGCTGGAAACAAGCGCGAAGTGCCACCTGTATCCCGAAAGCGAGTGGGAGGCAAGAGAGCTCGCGCTGGCGGAGATAGCAAGGAATATAGCGAGAGCCGCCAAATAACCGATAAAAACCAAACGGGGCTGTCACATTTGCTAAAACCGAAAAAGTCCGAAAATCAACAAAAAAAGACTCAAATACGGCAAAAGAGCGTAAATGAGACAGAATAATGATGAAATCCCGCGGATCTCTTCGAATTTTATGGACTTTTTCTACCTCCGTTTTCAAGGCTCGGCG
>CAYWPS010000133.1:0-2998 GCA_964460165.1 uncultured Ruminococcus sp.
CTTTGCTCGAAAATATAGTTAGCAAGCGGCTCAAGTCCCTTAGCCCTTGCGATTGATGCCCTGGGAGTGCTCGTGGGCTTGAACGGACGGTAAATGTCCTCAAGCTCAACGAGAGTGTTAGCGTTATTCAGAGCGAAGGCAATCTCTGGTGTAAGCTTTTCCTGTGCCTCGATAAGCGAGGAAATCTCTGCCCTGCGCTCATCAAGCTTACGAAGGTAATTAAGCCTGTCCACAAGATCACGGAGAATGGTGTCGTCAAGGCCGCCCGTAACCTCCTTACGGTAACGGGAGATAAAGGGAATCGTATTGCCCTCGTCAATAAGCTCAACCGTCTTTTCAACCTGCTCTTTGGTTATGCCGAATTCCTTCGACAGTACTTCAATAATGTTCATAAAGCTCTCCTGTTGTGGTAATATGCGATTTTTCACGAATACTATTTTAGCACAAAGCTCGCCGTTTGTAAAGTGTGAATTTAACTTTTTCAAAATCTCATAAATGTCGCGTTTGCTTTTTTCCGACTTTTATGAAAAAGGTTGAAATCACGCTGCAAGGGTGGTATAATATCTGTCAGGGGGTGAGTAAATGAGCCAAAACAGTGGCGGCTCGTTCGGGAGTGCGGAATACGAGGAGCTTTTGAGAATTGCCGAGAAGTGCGATGAGCTCGTACGGTCGTACTCTTTCTGGAAGCTATCAACGCGAAAGGATGAGCTTGAAGTTTTAAAAACCGCAAGAGAGGCCGGCGAATATCTTTTTGACCTTTATTCGACCTCTGCCAACGACTCAGAGCGTACGTGGGCAGACGAGCTTATAAGGCTTCTTTCGGGGCGTGCGCTTCTCGCCTTCATTTCGGCGATGATGCCAAGGCTCGTCGAGCCTGGTGTGAATATGACCGACGAAGAAATCCAGAGCTATCTGATTTCACTCGCAACGAGCACGGACGGCAAGCAGGACTCCGTTCTCGACGCGGTAGGCGACTGTATTTTTGCGCAGAGGGAAGATATGAAGCCCACATTCTCAAAGGACGCGCCCGCACAGATTCAGGGCAAGGAGGTGCTGTTCTTCGACTATTTCAGCGTTTTCGCCCTGCGTGCTATAAGGGTCTATTTCAACGACGCGCTCGAAAGCTTTAATACGCATTATCAGAAATACAGCGTTGACAAGGAAGCCTCCTGCGCATACGCGCACAACGGTATTGAGGTTGCCGGGCACACCGTAAAGCTTTTGCAAAGACTATTCCCTACCGTAAGACGCGTTCCCAAGTGCACTAATATGCTCTTTGCGATGATGGCGCCGCTTCTCAACAACTGTGCTGCGGCGTATCATAATCTCGCGATAATTGAATCCGAGCGTGACTCCTGCCGTGAAGAATCGAGGACGGAGGAATACAGGCTTGAGGAAAAAAAGTATTCGGCAAGGCTTAAGACCTGTCACGTGTTTTCGGAGAGTACCGTAACCAACGACGACGTGCTTAAGCTTAATGAAAAAATGCTTGCTGCACGCACGCTTGACGGAGCGCTCACGCACCTCAACGAGTTCTGCGCAAGAATCACCCTCGGCGGACTCTACCTCAGGCTGTTCACCGAATACAACGACGCCGGCGAGCTTATGCACTGGTTCAGCTCGTATAAAATTCTGAGAGATACGAGGGACCGGGAAATTCTTGCCGAAATGAATACCGTCGCAGGGTATCTTATTCATACCCTTGACACCTTCCCCACTATGAGGATTATCTATAACAGCAATTTTTACGAATGCATGGCGCTTGAGCTTGCATACGAAAGACGGGATTTCACCAGCGCTGAGAAAATCGTAAGAAACGGCTACGACCGTTATCTTGAAATAAGCACGCTCTCTATAATTCACAAATATGACAAGCACGCCTTTTTCGGATACGTAAGGGAGCTTAAGCGCCTGTGCCTTACGAGGATACTGAAAAACACCGACGACTGCTCCTATAATCCAAGAAGCCTTATGAATGAGCTTTACGGAAAAGAGTTTATAGCAGAGCTTCGCGCACGCGCCCTTGAGGCGCTTGAGGCAATTGACCCAACCGACTCCACCGACCCAAGAAACCGCGACGAGCGAATCACCCCAGACTGGGCGAAAAAGGGATAAAAGCCATCGCTCCTTAAGCTTTTACACTTCCATATAACAAAAAGAGGCTGTCTCAAATGCAAATTTAAGAGCGTTTGAGACAGCTCTTTTTTCTATGCATCGAAGCGAAAATACAGAAGATAAAGAAAAAAGTCTCGAATTGAGGCAAAAAAGAGCATGACTAAAAGAGGATCGGCGAAATCCTCGTTTTTGAGATTTATACAATTCCGCAGAGAATTGGTTTAAGAGGCGTTCAGGGCGAACAAATCCAAGCCAATTCTTCCTTTTTTCGTGCGATTGCAAAGTTTTTCAATATTTAAAGCAAAAGCAAGAAGGAAAAATTGTGTCTCTATATTCTTCTTTCCTCGGGTAAGAAAACGCCTGAAGCCATAATCTTCTTTAAGAACTCCAAATACACCTTCAACTTGAATAGATCTGTTCATGCGGAGGATTGTTCCTTCCTCGCTCGTCAACGCTTCGAGAGCTTTAGGTCTATGTTCAAGTATTACATTGTTGACTTGAATTGTTCTGTATTCTTTTTTAGACTTGTGGCACTTATCTCTATGAGGACATCTTCCGCATTTGTCATTGCTGTAATACTTCGTAGAAACGGTATACCCGTTCTCGGTAGTCTTTGTACTCTCTCTTCTGAATTTAAGTTTTCTTCCGTCAGGGCAAGTATACTCATCTCTCTTTGCATTGTACTCCATATTTTCTACCGTATACGGATTAGCCTTGTAGCTTCGTTTCTTGCTTATCTCGTAATTCTGAGGTTTAATAAAGCAATTCTGTCCGTTCTCTTCAAGGTACAGATAATTCTCGCTGCTTTCATATCCTGCATCGGCTACTATGTTCTCGAATACTCTATTAGTGTGCTTTCTTATTCTGTTTAGAAAAGGAATTA
>CAYWPS010000134.1:0-2929 GCA_964460165.1 uncultured Ruminococcus sp.
CGGTCTGTCCTGCTCAGCATGAAAAATCTGCTCTCGCCGTCCGCTCTCTCGGGGGTGCATGTCGCTGCTGCCGAGGGGTCTGCGGGGTCCTTTTTGCCGTCGGGCCGATCACTGAGTCTCGGCGCTTGCATGGCCTCGATCTTGCGCGGCTCCTTTTGCTTTTTGGAGATCGACACGATCAGCGCGATCAGCAAAGCGGGCAAAAGCAAGGCCAAAAGTCCCAGCACCAACACCGACTCCGAGGGAATGAATGCGTTATCCATGGGCAGCCCGCTATCCGCAGGCGCCATGAACACGGCAAGAATGCCCAAAAGGCCAAAAAACAGGATCAGCGCTAAAAGGACGATATATTTGATTTTCGGATGTTTCTTTCGCATACTCCTACCCCTTACGCGCTCGGGCGCGGCTTTCATTCATCGGTCTTTTTTGCGTCGTTTGACCAAAGAATCTCCTTGCGG
Source organism: uncultured Ruminococcus sp. (assembly GCA_964460165.1). Classification (GTDB taxonomy): domain Bacteria; phylum Bacillota; class Clostridia; order Oscillospirales; family CAG-272; genus UBA1740. The sequence continues at coordinate 459 of CAYWPS010000134.1, forward strand.
ATCTTTCTCTTGGTCAGCTTCCAATTCTTTTCAAACATTTGCACAAACCAGCCGTACTCACGCTCCAGCTGTGCAATATATTCTCTTGTGGTGGTATCCTCCACCGGCTTTTCTCCCGCCTTATACTGCAGCGCATGTACCCTTGCCGTAAGCCCTTGGATCTCTTGCTCGGCCTGTGTCAGCAATCTCGCCGACTCTTGCGCATCTGCATCCTTTTGCTCAAGCTTTTTCTCGTAAGACGCTACCAACGCATCTCTCTTCTCTCCAAATCTGCGCTCGCATTGCTCGAAATACACGGCCGAGAGCTTTTGCGCTTCCTGCTCAATGGTTTTTTGCATCTTCTCAACCGCTGCGCGCGCCTCTTCTGCATGGCGCTCAAGCATTCGGTTCTGCTCCTCGAGCGCAAGCAAATATTCCTCCATGGAAGCCTCGCTCTCGGCAGCGCGGGCCTTGAGCTGCTCCAGCTTCTCGCGCCGCTTTTGCTGGGCCGCCATCTGCTCCTCAAGCTCTGCTGCCAGATACCTTTGCTCCAACTCCTTGGAAGCTCCGCTGCCGTGCTTATAGGTCAGATAGGAAAGCAAGGCCACCAGCTCGTCGACTTCCTTTTCCAAAGCGTCCTCAAAGGGGCTTTGCTCGATATCGCGATGCTCAATGACGTATCCGTCCTTGGTATACGCTACCAGGTAATCGTACAGCTCCACGGCATACTTGAAGTTATTGTCCATTCGCAGCACGTTGGTACGGGTGATGGGCGGTGAGATCAAGGGTGCCTTGGCCACCTCCTTCATCAAAGGGGTCATGAGCAGCATATTGGTGATGACGCGGATGGCCTCTACGCGCTCAAGCAAGATGCTCTCTTTGCTTTGCTGATCGGCATACGGATCCGCCTTTGCCTGTTCGGCAAAGCGCAGCTCCAGCTCGATCGTGCGCTTGCCCATCATGACTCTTTTGTGCGTGGCAAGCTCGGCATGATAGTTGTTTCCCAGCTCCGCGATCTTGGAATACCGCATTTCCACAAAATCGCTCAAAAAGGTCAGAAGCAGATACAAAAAGCGGTTTTCATACACGGTATAATTGCTGGTATTTTCGGTGATATAGATCCTGTCGGGGATCAGCATCTCGTCCTCTTCGGGCAGATGCGTGATCAGCTCGCTGTGGCGCGCCAAGTGCTCCACCGAATCGCGCGAGACCTTTTTTGCCTTGCCGATATCCACCGTTTCGCCCTCGCGACGGATGAACTGTCGCTCTTCCTTGATGGCTCTTTCCACGTAAGGCAGATGTGTTTCGATAAACTCCACCCAATCCTCTTCAATGTGGCAAACGGTGCGTCGCGCAAGCAGGCTGTCGCGATCGTTTGCAGATTGCCTGACCGCGGCGGTAAAGCGGCGGCATTTGTCATCGGTCGCCGTTCTTTTGCGCAGCTCGCGCATGGCGCGGTAATATATATCCAGCTCGTGCATCTCGGACATCCTTTCTTGGAAAATTCTTTGTACAGGGCTCCGCCCCTAAGATCCTTCGCGGCGCAGCCCTTGCCTGTCATTCTCGAGCGAAGCGAAGAATCTTGGCATGGACTGCTTGCTCAAGGATGACAGGGGCGGAGCGGGCTTACGCAGCTCTCTCAAATCTGCGCAAGTATTCCTTGCAAAGCTTCATGCGGTCGTAGCCGAACAGCTCGTCAAGATAATTGCAAAGCTCCTCTATGCTGTTGCGCACGTAGATCGGGCTTTGCGCCTCTAACTTTCTGAACACCTTCTTGGACAGGATATCGTCCAAGGCGTCCAGCTCGTCGCCGCCGCAGGCAAGGTATACGGGAATATACTGTCTGATCTGCTTCATAATTCGGTTACCGAACGTGATCTTGAATTTGTCGATCATGTAAGCGTCCAGCTTTTTCAATCTTCTCTCACTTCTTGCAGTCATGCCGTATTCCTTCTGTGCGCGTGCGACCATAGCGTCAAACTGATCGGCCGAGATGCGCACCTGCTCTGCCGGCTTTGCCTCAAAGAATTGCGTTTTTCTGTCCAGGTTGATAACCATGGCACGGTCGTACACCTTATCCGAAATGGCAAAGGTGGAGTCGTCGTTATTGGCCGTTCCCACGAACCACATATTGGGGGGCAGCTTGAGTCTGCCTCCCTTGAGCAGCACGGGATCACCCTTCTGCACGTCGGACACTACGTCAATATATCTCTTTTCGGGATCGGGGATCTCCAAAAGTGACAAAAACTCGGCAAAATAGTACTCCACGCGGGCGATGTTCATCTCGTCCAGCACCGTGACGTACATATCCTTGCTGTAATTGGCCTCGTACATTTTTTGGAGCAGCAGCGTTTCGTTGAACTTGCCAGTAAATTCGTTATAATATCCGATCATATCGGTGCGATCCTTCCACATGGGCTGGATGGGCACAATGACCGAGGGATTGCCGATGAATTCGCCGAACGCGTATGCCAGCGAGGTCTTACCCGTAA
>CAYWPS010000135.1:0-2809 GCA_964460165.1 uncultured Ruminococcus sp.
TTTTTATCTTCTTACGTGTCATTTTCGGTTGCGCCTAAATGCGCCATCCCCTTTTCTTATGCTCGGTTGCTCGACCCTAAAAAATAACCGATTTTGTCAAAATATTTTTACATATTCTGCTTTAAGTTATTGCATTTTTATTTTAAATATGATAAAATATTAAGTGCAAAAGTATTTTTGACAGTATGGAAGGAGTTTGTTTGTATGATAATCGACCTTTTTCACAACAAAATAGTTAAGGACGTAGCTACCGATGCCTTTGTCGCGAGCTTCGAATCCGTCCTCGTGCCTATGCTCGAGGAGAAGTACGGTGATGCTATCGAGGCTGTCACTATGTACGAGGATTATCTCGGTGACGACCTTCTTTTCGAGGGCGAGTGGTACTATCCTCTCTCGGTGAAGCTTTCGGGCGAGGACGCTATCATATCATGGATCAAGTGGCCCGTCACCAAGAAGACCTATAAGAACAATATTCCATACGCATATATCGGCGAGGGCGAGATAGACTTCTCCTTCGCGGGCTTTGTTCCGAGCGGATTTGCGGACAAGCTTCAGGGCAGGGCTATCGACTATGACAGAAAGGCTGTAAAGCTTCGCGTTGAGGCGGTGACGGATGATCCGCTTCTCCTCGTAGGCAAGTATAGCCAGACCTTCGTTGACGAGCTCGCAAGACAGATCACCAAGGTGCTTTGCCGCACGGTAGGCATCGACGGTGTAGAGAACAGCACTATGGAGCTTCAGCTTGTATTTGCTCCCGGCACGTACCTCGAGCACACCTCCGAGAATGTTACATACCGCCGCCTTCTCCTCGTTGACAAGGGCTGTCAGGCGCGTGACTTCTGGGTGAAGTGGACAAGACTTGACGGTGCTGTCGGCTGCAAGGTCTCGGATAACGTGAATGAGGAAACCGTAAAGTTTGAGCTCGGTGAGGACGTCGCGCAGAAGATACGCGAGAAGGAATACCGCTTCCTCGCGGGCGCTAATCCCAATAAATACCAGGCGGCGATGGGCAAGAAGACCGTCACCGAGTGGAGAGATATAATCAAGAGAGCCATCAAGCGCGGCGACGTGCTCAAGGTGGCTTCCGAGGCGGAGCTTGCGGATCGCGCGGCTGACGTCAGCGATCAGCTCCGAGCACTTCTCGGCAGCTTTGGTGTCGTTACCCCCACACCCGTGGAGGAGCCCGCAGTGCCCACCCGTGACGAGTCTTATGACGTTGTCGCAGAGCTTGCAAAGTCGGTTCTCGCGGCAGAGCCCGAGACTCTCGAGGAGGAAGCAGTTGAGGCTGATGAGCCCGAATTTGAGGTTGAGGACGAGACTCCCTTCGACATCGAGGCAGAGGTTGAGGATGACGAGGCAGAGCCCGATACCGTCGAGGAGGAATACGCGGAAATACTCGAGCCCGTCTTCGAGCCTATTGCGGAGGAAACCGAGCCCGAGGAGCAGAGCGTGTTCGACTTCACCTTCGAGGATCCTTCGGCAGAGCCCGAGGAGGAGGTATTCTCCATGGGCGGTGTAACTCTTGAGGAATACGAGAGCGCGACGGAGGAGGCTGAAAAGGCAGAACCCGCGCCGCTTGATGAGGAAGCTATCAGACGTGAAATTGAGGCAAAGCTTCGTCTCGAGTACGAGACCGAGGCAAGACAAAGAGCAGAGCGCGAGGCTGAAAGATTACGCCTTGAGCACGAGAGACTCATCGAGGAGAATGAGAGACTTGCCAAGCTCGCCAAGGAGGCTGAGGCAAAGCGCATAGCCGAGGAAGAAGCTCGCAGACGCGAGGAGGAGGCTCGCCGCTTGGCTGAGGAGGAGAGAGAGAGAGAGCTCGAGGCAAAGCGCGCCGAGGAGGAGCGTATCAGAGCCGAGATTGAGGCTCGTATGCGCCTTGAGGCACAGGAAAGAGAGAGGATCGCCGAGGCTGCGAGAATGGCGGTAGAGGAGCAGAAGCGCCTTGAGGCAGAGAGAGCGGCTAAGGAGGAGCGCGAGCGACGTGAGGCGCTCGAGAGAGAGGCAGAAAGACTCCGTATTGAGGAGGAGGCTCGCAGACTTGAGGAGCAGCGCCGCCGTGAAGAGCAGCGCCGCCGCGAGGACGAGGAAAAGAGAAGAAAAGAGGAGGAGGCAGCAAGAGCTCGCGCGGAGATCATCACCAAGCAGGCGAAGCTCCTGTTCCGCTACTCCGTTGACCTCAACGTTATAAAGAGGATCAAGGAGGTCGTGGAGACCACGCTCGTTCAGCATAAAAAGGAGAAGCTTAACATTCACATTAAGGCTTATCCTCAGGATTCCAACTCCATCGCTCTTGAGATCAGGCTCCCGAAAAACGAGATGGACCTTCTCGTCAGCATGATGAAGGCTCTCGGAGGAGCGTCTCTCGGCATCACTAAGATCATACTCGAATAATATTTCATCCGATAAGGAAACGTAAGAACTTGATCGTTAAAGGACGGAGAGCGCGTGCGGAAAACACTCTCCGTCCTCTTTATTTACACCGACTCTCCGCAGTGTAGAGCATTTTATAAAATCTACAAAAAATGGGTTGAAAAATGCGTCGCAGTGAGCTATACTTAAGATAACAGTCTGCAAAAGAGGAGCTTTTTATGGACGTAGCTATGATTTTTGCCGGAAGGCTGAGACAGAGAAGATGCGAGCTCGGCTTGACTCAGAAGGAGCTGGGCGCGAGACTTGGATATTCCGAGAAGACGGTCAGTAAATGGGAGTCGGGACGCTCGGTGTGCCCGAGCATATCCTTGCCCGAGCTTGCCGTTATACTGAAGACCGACGTCAACAGTCTTCTGACGGACGAGTCCGAGGG
>CAYWPS010000136.1:0-2748 GCA_964460165.1 uncultured Ruminococcus sp.
CACTTCCGGGGTACTTGAAGGACACGTTTCTGAACTCGACCTCGTAATCACGGTCGCGGCGTTTCTCAACGGTAAGACTTCCTTGGTACATATTGTTGGGAATATCAAGGTATTCAAAGGTCAGTTCAATGAAAGGCGTATTGTTGCACATAAGACCGATGCCCGATATAAGGCTTGACATACCGCCTGATACCTTGGTTACAGCAGCGATGTATTGTGTTACCGAGCCAAGACCAAATGCTCCTGCCAATGCTTTAAGGCAAACGAAGGTGTAAACAATACCTGTGAAGATCACAGAAACCGCTGCGGAGGCTGCTCCGTACAAGCCCATACCTCCCCAAGCATAGTGTGCAAACAAACCGTTAGAGCCGAAGGTGTCCTCTTTGTTACGGTTGTATCTGTCGCAGATTTTATCTTGACGGTACATTCTGACGTCGGTCGCAAGACTGCTGATATATCCCAACCAACCAAAGAAACTGAACAGACGATTGCCGAGATTGTGGTCATCTGCGTGTTTTGCGTAATAGCTGCCTGCCTTATTGTTGAGCATCGGAGCAATAAGCGTAACCGCCAGCATCACGGCGATAATACCGAGAACTACCAAGGGATTATTAAGTATAGTCAATTCGCCTGCGCCGGTTGGAACTTTGCTGATAAACAGGGTTACCGTGAGTGCAAGACCGCCGAGGATCGTAAATACAGATGACAGAAGTTCACCGTAGCACTCAATCACACGACCAAATCCCCAACCGCCGCCATTGAAGTTCTGACGGATGGTAGATAGCATTTCGGCTGTGTGCGTATCATCGAGATTAACATAATCGGTATCAAGCATTTTCTCCGAAACGATATGCTCGACCTTCAACCACCAACCTGCGTTTTGAGTTTCCTTCCATTTGTTAATGATCGCCGTACCCAAAGCGATAATTGCGGCGGAAACGAGAGTGATAACAACGAGCATCTGAAGCCGCTGTATATCTCTGTTTCCCACAAGCTCGTCGATAATGAGCGCGGAGAGGAAGATGCCAACGTAAGGGGTAAGCGCATTCCAAATAACACTTAACAAATAAGAAAGAACCATTTGCGGATAATGCTTATATATCAATTTTAATGCGCGGTTATTTGCTCGTAAAGCTCTGCCCAAGGTCATCTTGTTTTCAGTTTTCTTCATTTTCTCCCTCTCCTTCCTTGTAGTATTTACTCTGAACCTCAAACAGCTCGGCATATCTGCCACCTGCTTTTATGAGTTCCTCGTGTGTTCCTTCTTCACCGATACCGCCATCCGCAATCATAATGATGCGGTCGCAGAAGCGTGTGGATGCAAGACGATGGGAAATATAGATTGAGGATTTACCTCTTGTCATTTCGTGGTACTTCTGATACATTTCCGACTCTGCGATAGGATCAAGTGCCGCCGTAGGCTCATCAAGAACGATGAACGGAGCATTTATTTTATAAAGCGCACGGGCAAGCATAAGACGCTGTGTTTCACCGCCCGAAAGGAGCATAGCATCTTCAAATACCTCTCGGTTCAGATAGGTTTCGTATCCGTCCTTTAAGGATTCGATCTTTTTACGCAGACCTGCTTTTTCTACACAGTCTACAACACGCTCCATATCAATGCCAACGTTATCTTGCGCTACGTTTGTAGCAATAGAACCTGCAAGGAGCGAGAACTCTTGGAATACCGCAGAGAACATTTTATAGTAATCTCTGCGATTGTAATCCCTTATATCCTTTCCGTCAAGAAGTATACGCCCCTCGGTAGGATCAAGGAAACCGCAAACTAATTTGATAAGTGTTGATTTACCTGCGCCGTTCAAACCAACCACAGCGAGCTTTTCGCCGGGGTGGAGGGTGAGATTGATATTTGTGAGTGTATTCTTATCCGCACCGGGATAGCGGAAGGATACGTTTTCAAGTTTAATTTCGTAAAGTCTGTCTGCTTCTGCTTCAATCGGTTCGCCGTCCTCAAACTTGAACGGTTCGGGATATTCAAGGCATTCACGAACAGAAGAAATATCGAGGGATTGCGTGTGAAGCGTATTAAAGCCGCCGAGAATACCCGATACCCAAGCGGTAAAGCCACCCACCGCGCTGAAGAACAGAAGGAACTCTGATACGCTGAGTCCATTACCGATTACAAGACCGATAAGGTAAGCGTATGCAATTGCATTGCGGAGGAACGTGAGTACAAGGTCAACGATTCTCGCCCAAATGTAAACGCCCTGCGCCCTGCTATGAAATGCCGTATAAGTTGCCAATCCCTTCGCATACAGCTCGTCGATCCAAGGACGTAAGCCGAAAATACGAATGTCCTTTGCAACTGTCAGATCACTTGAACGACGGTCAAGATAGAATATCTGTGTTGCATATTCGGATTCCTCCTCGCGGTGACGGTATCCCCACTCATTGAGATAATTGCTTACAAAATACGATATAACCGTTGTTACAAGGATTGCAATCAACAAAAGGGGCTGAATCGAGGACATCAAAACTACATAGAATACGAAGCCGATGATGTTAGTAGTTAAATCGGTGAGCGTAGTCCAGATAGCCTCAGTTGCCGATCTGTTAGAGTTGATGGCTTCCTGTGATTTAATTTTCAGCTTTTTGAATTTCTCATCATAAACGTTGGGATAAGAAGTAGTTGCCGCTTTCTTATTAAGAAGCGTAATGATTTCGCAACGAGTGCTGATTCTTCCGTACAAGGTGTTCGTGTTGACATACGACGATGCCGCCGAAACA
>CAYWPS010000137.1:0-2651 GCA_964460165.1 uncultured Ruminococcus sp.
ACCAAGACTTGTACGCAGGATGGTTGGAACGCCTATGAGTATTGCACCGAGTGCGATTATACCACAAAGGTTGTTACCCCCGCAGGTCACGTTATAGCCAACGGCACTGCTCAAACCAAGACTTGTACACAGGACGGCTGGGACGCATATGAGTACTGCACCGAGTGTGACTATACCACAAAGGTTATTACCCCCGCAGGTCACGAGATAGCTAACGTCAGCGCACAGACCAAGACTTGTACGCAGGATGGTTGGAACGCCTATGAGTATTGCACCGAGTGCGATTATACCACAAAGGTTGTTACCCCCGCAGGTCACGTTATAGCCAACGGCACTGCTCAAACCAAGACTTGTACGCAGGATGGTTGGAACGCCTATGAGTATTGCACCGAGTGCGATTATACCACAAAGGTTGTTACCCCCGCAGGTCACGTTATAGCCAACGGCACTGCTCAAACCAAGACTTGTACGCAGGATGGTTGGAACGCCTATGAGTATTGCACCGAGTGCGATTATACCACAAAGGTTGTTACCCCCGCAGGTCACGAGATAGCAAACGGCACTGCTCAAACCAAGACTTGTACGCAGGATGGCTGGAACGCATATGAGTATTGCACAGAGTGCGATTATTCTACAAAGTTAGTAATCCCCGCAGGACACTCTATCGTTTACGTAAATGCCAAGGCGGAAACCTGCGGCTCTATAGGTTGGGATGACTACGAATATTGTACAGATTGTGATTACACTACCATAACCGAGATTCCTGAACTCCCGCACCAAAATATAGTTACCGATAAGGGATATGCGGCAACAAAGGAATCAGTAGGACTCAGCGGCGGATCGCATTGTGAGGATTGCGGAACCGTTATTGTCGTTCAGAAAAAGCTTTACTACCTTACAGTTAACATCTATAACGAAGAATACGGTATGGTAGAGCAGTATTCGACGTCCAACGCTGCCGGAGATACCGTTGCCCTTCATGCTTACGTCGCAGATGAGAGAGGCTTTGCGGGCTGGTACGTGGGCACCGAATGTCTTTCCTCTGCGCTCGAGTACTCATACGTAATGCCCGAGCATCACGTTGAAATGAACGTTTACTTCACAAGATATCCCGATATGGACGTCTGGCTTGGAAATACCGCTACATCCTTCTCGGGAGGACAGGGAACCGAAGAAGATCCCTTTATTATAAGAAGCGGAGCAGAGCTTAAGCTCCTTGAAACTCTTATAAACTCTGCCGCTAAATATGGCAGTGACTATTATACCGAGCTTTACTATTTACTTGACCGTTCCATTGATATGAGCTTTGGCAGTGAGTGGACCCCGATAGGAAGCTATAACGGCGAAGCAAACAGTAGATATGCCTTTAAGGGCAGCTTCAACGGTGGAGAAAAGATCATCTACGGACTCAAGCTTCCCGCGAAGGCAGAGAGTAAATATATTGGCATGTTCGGATATTCAACGAGTGCTGCCATTACGGATCTGATATTAGTGGACGTTTCGGCTAACGTCAGCTTTGAAGGTCTTGGTTATGCGGAGTATTATTTTGGTGTTCTTCTTAGCTTTGGTAAAACAATGACGATAAACAACGTACAGATCCATGAAACCGTTGTTGATGTTAAGGTAACTGCCGGAGATAAAACTGTAAAGACAAGCTATATCGGTGGCATGGCGGGATACGTGTCCGTAAATAAAGACACGCCTATGTTAGATCTTGTATTTAACGGAAGCATTAGAGCTTCTACGGATACCAAGACCAACATAGCGGGACTCTTTGGCGAATGTAATGGAAGCGATGCAACTCTCACCGATTGCAACGTTATCTCCGATATCAACGTAACTGCCGATGGAGACATATATATTGGCGGACTCTTCTGCTCATATTACAGCATTTCTCTTTACAATTGCAGTGCAGAGGGAAATTTACACGCTGATAATTCCAAGGCAGAGACCGCATCGAGCGTATATGCGGGCGGACTTGTAGGCGGATACGGTTCAGCTTACGGCAAATATCTGAATCTCGAGCTTTGCGAATATCAGGGAAGCATTACCGTGGACTCAATAGGCACGGTCGAGGCTTACGGCATTTCTGTTTCTGCCGTTGACACAGCCAGCGGATGTGTTGCCAGAGGCAGCATAGACGTTGAAACAGTGGAGGGTAAAAACGTCAATACAGATGCCTTCTGTCGTAATTCCGAGAATGCAAATGCGGAAGGCTGCATGACCGAGGTAGTCATAAACGTAACGAAAATAGATACCGAAGAATGATTTTCGGGGCGTTAATGTAGGCGTAACCGAAAAATAAAATCAGAGCTTTAGATAACAAATAAAGCATAGAATCAGTGCGGAGCTGTCTTTTATATAGCGGCTCCGCTTTTTTGTTCTAAATTGAGTAGTTCATTTATATATGAAATGTTATCGAAATGTTTTTTTGAAAAAACTCAAACTTTTTTTGAAAAAGGTATTGACATTTGATGTCTCATCGTGTATAATACCATAGGTATCCTAAGACAGCAGGTTCCGGTAAAAGCATATAGCTTTCCTGCCGAGGTGAGACAATTTAGTATATTTACGCGGTGGAATACTGCTGCGTTACTTTTGGTTGTCCTTTCTCGGAGAGTTGTGTGTTTCTCCCGGAAAGGATTTTTTAT
>CAYWPS010000138.1:0-2618 GCA_964460165.1 uncultured Ruminococcus sp.
GCTTACCGTGCTCATAGTTGTAAGTCTCACGAGAAGGGAGGGCGCGGTCGCCGCCGTTACCGTAGACGGTGTCACGGTCGGTGAATATTCTCTTGACAAGGACGGAGTCTACCCGCTTAACGGCGGCACCAACACTCTTACCGTCAAGGACGGCGCCGCGTATATGAGCTACTCAAGCTGTCCCGACCACGTGTGCGAGAACACCGGCAAGGTGCGCTACGTCGGAGAAACCATAGTTTGTCTTCCAAACCGCCTCACCGTAACCGTCACGGGCGAGGACGGCGGAAACGGCGTTGACTTCGTATCATAAGGAGGCCGCGTGAGAAACAACACAAGAAAGCTGACCCACCTCGCGCTTACGGTGTCGTTTGCGCTTATACTCTCCTTCGTGGAATCAAGGATACCGGCGTTCGTGGCTATCCCGGGCATCAAGGTCGGTCTTGCCAACGTAGCGGTAATATTTACTCTCTATAAATTCGGCATCAAGGAGGCAGCCGCGGTATCTTTAGTCAGAGTGCTGCTGGTATCCATGCTTTTCGGCAGTCCCGTAAGCCTCATTTACAGTATAACGGGAGCCGTGTTAAGTCTTTCGGTAATGCTGCTCTTAAAAAAGCTCACGCCTCTTTCCGAGGTCGCGGTGAGCGTGTCCGGCGGCGTCGCCCACAACATCGGTCAGATCTGCGCGGCGTCGGTCATGCTGGGCACTAACGTAGTCGTTTATTATCTGCCCTTCCTTCTCCTGTCCGGAACGATAGCGGGCATTGCCGTCGGCGTCGCGTCCGCGCTGCTCATAAAGAAGGTGAGGCTCGAGCCCCGCGGCAGAAATATATCCGCGGATAGATCTGACGGTTCAATTCAGAAAAACAATACCGAGAGGAAAGACGATGAAGGTTGACCTTTTGCGCGGAAAACTGAATAAGACCTATTTCACCCTGCTCTTCTCGGCAATAGCGAGCACGATAGTCACCACTATCTATTCAACGGTGGATATGATTTGTATCGGTCACTACGCGGGTCCGGACGGCGCGGCATCCGTCGCGTGCGTGAATCCCCTGTGGGCTCTGATGTTTGCCTTTGGCGTCCTCACGGGTGTCGGAGGAGCGGTAATGGCGTCCAACAGACGCGGCGCGGGCAACGACAGGGCGGCGAACGAATACTACACCGCGGCGGCGGTCACCTGCCTTATCTTCTCAGCCGTTCTCGTCACCGTCTACGCTATATTTCTCGAGCCCCTGCTCGCGCTGTTCGGAGCTACCGGTAACGTGCTCGCGCTCTCCGTCGAATACATGAGAGCCATGCTGTTCTCAGTGCCCACCTTTACCCTTTGCGCGTGCTTTGCCACCTTCGCGAGAAACGACGGCGAGGCGCTCATACCCACCGTGGCAACGATAGTCGGCGGAGTGATAAATATATTCCTGGACTTATTCCTCGTATTCACCTGCGACATGGGAGTCAGGGGCGCGGGACTGGCAACAGGAATCGGTCAGACGGTAGCCTTCTTTATAGTATTATCCTACTTCTTTACTAAAAAATGCTCACTTAAGTTTACAAAAGTTGAGAATATCCCCGCGGTTTTGTCCAAGATAATCACCGTTGGTCTCGCAGCTTTTTTGATAGAGATCACCTCGGGGGTCACCTCCGCGGTGCATAATATAGTGATCACGGAAAACCTCTCGAACGCGCACCTCGCGGTGTACGGGACGGTATCCACGGTGGCTATTATGTTCTACTGTCTGTTCAACGGCATAGGCACGGCAATGCAGCCCCTCGTGGCGACCGCCTTCGGCGCGGGAGACGAGGACAGAGTCAACGGTACGCTCAAGCTAGCCTTCGGCACGGCGGCAGTCATGGGCGTCGCCTTCTTCTCGCTTTGCGAGGCGTTCCCCGAGACGATACTGCGCATCTATATGGATGTTGACGAGGCAGTGCTCTCGGTAGGTCCGAGAATAATCAGACTATACTCAATATCTATGCTCGTCGTTGGCGTATGCATGGTGTGCAACTACTACTTCCAGTCCACGCTGATGAGACCTGCGTGCGTGCTTACCTCGATGCTGAGAGGTCTGGTCTTCCCCGTACTGCTCGTTCTCACCATTCCGCTCATAGCCGGATACGACTGCATCTGGCTCGGTATTCCGCTCGGCGAGATATTCACCGCCGCTATCGCGATGGCTATATTCCTCCGCACGAGAAAAAAGAAAAGCAACGCGGCAGACGAGGCGTACGGCGAGTAGTTTTTTATAAAAATACGAAAATAGTAAAACAAAATTTTACAAAGGTATTGACAAACCCAAAATGTTTTGGTATAATAGTCAGCGTCACGAGGAAATATTCTTGTGATTTGCTGCTATGGCTCAGTTGGTAGAGCACATCCTTGGTAAGGATGAGGTCCCCAGTTCGAATCTGGGTAGCAGCTCCAGAAAACCCCGACCGCAAGGTCGGGGCTTTGGTTTTCTTGGAGCTGCTACTCGTGATGAGAACTGCGTTTCGTTGCTCTGCAACGAAGTGAGGCTAGCTCAAGTTCGAAAAACTTGAGCTAGCCTCTTTTGCGCAGGGGATAGGAGGATTTAGAGCGAAAATTCGGGTTCTCCCGACCGAGAGACGTATAAAAATACGTT
>CAYWPS010000139.1:0-2588 GCA_964460165.1 uncultured Ruminococcus sp.
ATCTCACCGACTGTCACAAGTTTCTTGTGGAGTGCTGCTTTCGATTGAGTTCTTAGTATAATTATGAACAGTCGGAGCGCCTTGTGCTTCGGCTGTTTCACTTTTCAAATATTATTTTAAAGGATGGTTTTTACCATGAAAAGATTTTTCGCACTTATTCTCGTAGCGGCGCTTATGCTCTGCTCCCTTGCCTCCTGCAACAAGGTTTCGGGTCCCAAGGATCTTGACAACGTCAAGAAGGCGGGCGAGATCGTAGTAGGTATGGAATGTGCCTACGCTCCCTACAACTGGACCACTTCTACTCCCTCCGCTACCACTGTTCCGATCGCTAACAGCCAGGGCTCATATGCGGACGGATACGACGTACAGATCGCTAAGATGATCGCTGACGAGCTCGGCGTTACTCTTGTAATAAAGGCTATCGAGTGGGACGGTCTTATCCCCGCGCTCGAGTCCGGCGAGATAGACATGATCATCGCGGGTATGTCTCCCACGGAGGAAAGAAAGCTCTCCATCTCCTTCTCTGACACCTATTTTGACTCTAATCTCGTAATGGTCGTAAGAAAAGACGGCGCGTACACCGCCGCTGACGACATCCAGGACTTCTCCGGCGCTAAGATCACCGGTCAGCTCAACACCTTCCACTATGAGGTCATCGATCAGATAAACGGCGTTAACAAGCAGACTGCTCTTCAGGACTTCGCGGCTCTCACGCAGTCTCTTGAAAGCGGCGCTATCGACGGCTACGTATGTGAAAAGCCCGGCGCGGTCTCCGCAGTCGCGTCTAACGACAGCTTCACCTTTATAGAGTTCTCCGCCGCTAACGGCTTCACCTGCGATCCCGCAGAGTCCTCTATCTCCGTCGGTCTTCGTCTTGACTCCTCTCTCACCGACACCATCAACAGCGTTATCGCAAAGCTTTCTACCGCTGACAAGGAAGCTATGATGGATGCGGCAATCGAACGTCAGCCCTCAGCGGAATAATCACAGACAAGGTTTAAAATGAGTTTTTTTGACTGGATAATCAAGCTTGGCAGCGAATACTCACTTCAGTTTCTGAACGGAGTGAAGAACACGCTGATCATGGCTCTTACGGGCACTGCCATAGGATTTCTTATAGGTCTCGGCATTGCAATAATCAGAACCATCCCCGTCGGACAAAACGCGCCGACGTGGAAAAAGGTCATCTCCAAGGCGGTTAACCTCCTGCTCTCCGCTTACGTGGAGATCATACGCGGAACGCCTATGCTCGTGCAGGCGCTGATAGTGCATTACAGCCTGTTTGTAAAGATGGGCATCCCCTCACTTTTATCGGCAATTATCATCATTTCGTTTAACACGGGCGCATATATGGCGGAGATCGTCAGGGGCGGCATCATCTCGATCGACAAGGGGCAGTTCGAGGGCGCGCACGCTATCGGTATGTCCCACTTCCAGACTATGTATCACGTAGTTTTGCCACAGGCGGTCAAGAACATTATGCCCTCTATCGGCAACGAGTTCGTAGTAAATATCAAGGACTCCTCGGTGCTCAGCGTTATCGCTATAACCGAGCTTATGTTCATCGCCAAGCAGGCGGGCGGCGCGTACGCGAAGTTCGTACCCGCGTACGTGATCTGCGCCGTAATATACTTTATACTCACCTTCACCGTGACGAGAATACTCAGGCTTCTGGAAAAGAAGCTCGCGGGCTCGAATTCTTATACTATATGCGGCTCGCAGTCCGATCCCAACGCCGAAATACGTGTAAAGGAGGGCAAGTAATATGTCAAATGCGGTTATCAAGCTCTCCCACCTTGAGAAAGCCTTTGGTGAAAACTCGGTGCTCAAGGACATAAACCTGGAGGTTGCGCGCGGCGAGGTCATCTCGGTTATCGGCTCCTCCGGCTCAGGTAAGAGCACCATGCTCCGCTGTATCAACCTGCTCGAGATACCCACGGGCGGCGAGATACTCTACGAGGGTGTGAATATCCAGGATAAATCGGTAAAGCTTACGGAATACCGCGCTAAAGTCGCGATGGTGTTCCAGCAGTTCAATCTCTTTAACAATATGACGGCTCTCGACAACTGCGTCAAGCCGCAGATGATCGTGCTTAAGCGCACGAAGGAGGAGGCGACAAAGATCGCTCTCGAATTTATCGAGAAGGTCGGTATGAGCGCATACATAAACGCTAAGCCCTCGCAGCTCTCCGGCGGACAGAAGCAGCGTATCGCTATCGCAAGAGCGCTGTCGATGAACCCCGACGTTATCCTCTTTGACGAGCCTACCTCAGCTCTCGATCCCGAGATGGTCGGCGAGGTGCTTGAGGTTATGCAGAATCTCGCAAGCTCGGGTTATACGATGATAGTCGTAACTCACGAGATGGGATTTGCAAGAGAGGTTTCAGACAGAGTTATCTTCATGGACGGCGGTTATATCGTCGAGGAAGGCAGCCCTGAGGAGATCTTCAAAAACGCCAAGCAGGAAAGAACAAAGCAGTTCTTGTCTAAAGTTTTGTAAGCTAATGATTGGGGCTGGCGCATTTAGGCGCAGCCGAAAATGACACGTAAGAAGATAAAAAACTCAAAAATTAACAAATGAGCTGAAA